>CABMIB010000080.1 GCA_902386135.1 uncultured archaeon | reverse complement strand
TCATGCCTGGATTGCGAACATATAGATAGATGCGACCGGGAGATGTTTTTCGTAGCACTGACACTTAACCCCGCAGAGACATCCCTGGAGCGGGCGACTCATCCTCTGTACCGCTGATATGCGTGCTCGCAGGGATAAACAGATATTAAAAAATAAAAAGAGCTATTACATCATATAGCTCTCAGGTCCCGGCATCTGCATCGGCATCTCGCTCTTCTTTTCGGGGATGTCTGCAACGAGCGCCTCTGTGGTCAGCATCAGGCCTGCTATGCTGGCTGCATTCTGGAGCGCGCTGCGTACTACCTTTACGGGATCGATGATACCGGCTTCTATCATATCCGTGTAGGCATCCGTCTTTGCGTCGTAGCCCATGTTGGGGTTCGATTCCGCTTTTAACTTTTCGATAACAACGGAACCCTCTTTGCCCGCATTTGCAGCTATCTGTTTAAGCGGCTCTTCTATAGCTTTCCTGATGATATTTACGCCTATCATCTGGTCGCCTTCAAGGGTGAGGTTATCCAGTTCTTTTGCAGCCCTCAGCAGGGCTATCCCTCCTCCGGCCACCACGCCTTCTTCTATGGCAGCTTTTGTGGCGTTCAGGGCATCGTCTATGCGCATCTTCTTTTCCTTAAGCTCGGTCTCGGTAGCCGCGCCCACGTTTATTACCGCGACGCCGCCTGACAGCTTGCCAAGGCGCTTCCTGAGGTCGTTCTTTTTGTAATCCGACTCCTCAAGCTTGACGCGTCCTTCGATGATCGAGATCCTCCTCTGGATATCCTCCTTCCTGCCCTCACCTTCGATGATAATAGTCTTTTCCTTGGTCACCCTGATCTTCTTTGCGCTTCCCAGGTCTGTGAGATTTGTATTCTCAAGCTTCATGCCAAGCTCTTCGCTTATGACCTTTCCGCCTGTGATAACTGCTATGTCCTCCAGTATTTCCTTGCGCTCATCGCCGAATCCGGGTGCTTTTATCGCGCATACCTTCAGGGCTCCGCGGATGATATTGAGCACGATAGTGGCCAGCGCTTCGCCTTCCACATCCTCGGCGATGATAAGAAGCGGTCTGTTCTCTTTCACCACAGCCTCAAGGACGGGGAGGAATTCTTTCATGGAACTTACCTTCTTGTCGTACAGCAGGATAAGCGCGTTCTCAAGAACGGCTTCCATTCCTTCCTTGTCCGTAGCCATGTACGGTGAGATATAGCCTTTATCCAGTTGCATCCCTTCCACCACTTCCAGCGTCGTGTCCATGGATTTTGCCTCTTCGACCGTTATGACTCCAGTGGCTCCCACCTTGTCCATGGCATCAGATATCAGGTTACCTATTATCTCGTCGTTATTCGCTGAGATGGTAGCTACCTGAGTTATCTTCTCTTTGCTTTTGACTTCCTCGCTTGTGCTTTTGATGGCTTTTACAACAGTCTCGGTCGCTTTGTCGATACCGCGTTTTATTTCGATGGGGTTTGCCCCCACGGTAATGTTCTTCATGCCGTTGTGCAGGATAGCCTGGGCAAGCAGCGTGGCTGTCGTTGTGCCGTCGCCTGCCACGTCCTGCGTCCTTGTCGCAACTTCTTTCACCAGTTTTGCTCCCATATCCTCATAGGGGTCTTTCAGATCAATCTCTTTGGCTATGGTAACACCGTCATTGGAGATCGTCGGGCTGCCGTAGCTCTTTGACAGGACAACGTACCTCCCCTTCGGTCCCAGTGTTATCTTCACGGTATTGGCAAGCTGGTCCACCCCTTTCAGGAGGGCATGCCTTGCATCATCGTTAAATATCAATTGTTTTGCCATGTTTCCACCTACACTATCTTTGCTATAACGTCCTTTATATCAAGAATGAGGTATTTTTCCCCATCCACTTCCAGTTCTTCCGAGCTGTACCCGGCGTATAATATCGTGTCTCCCTTCTTGACAGGCAGTTCCTTTTCTTCGACGTTGCCTAACTCAACCACGATTCCCTGTTTTTTCTTTTCCTTCGCGGTCTCGGGAATGTAAATCCCGCTCGCAGTTCTTTCAGCCTCTTTGATAGGTTTGATTAGAACCCTCTTTCCTAATGGTTTTATCTGCATAGATTCACCTCACAAATCATTTTTTTTAAAAATTTTATGATGAAACTGTAAAGTTTCGGGTTATTCATGTTTGCAGTTCTATAAATATGTTGCTGATTTTGATTCTGTAAAGTCTTCATCGGATAAAGGATGCTGTAAACTTTCGTCGGATACTTAGTAAATATATAAAACATTCTAACAAATATCACATTTTCCTTTCAGTGGCTTCTTTGTATTACGAATATGACTTATAATTTCTTCTTTCCATAAATTAAACTTGTTTAACTCCATATTGTTATTCTTAAGTTGGTCATTTAACATGTTGATTTCTTTTATAATATTAACAATTGTTTCACTGTTTTCCAATTCTATTATCAATTTTTGTAAATTAGTAATCAAAGATATTCTTGATACCGCAACTGTATCATTACTACTCCATTCAAGTGAAGAACAATCTCTAAAAGAGCCTTCTTTCACTGTCAATCTATTGTGTTTTTCTCTGTTTTCAAGAACATCTCGAACATCATGAAATACTAAATGTTTAACCAGTTTCTTATCATAGAAGTTGGTTAATGTACTGTTAAAGTCTCCATATAATGGAATTTGTACTGTGTTATCTGTTAGTTTCTGTTCCATGACATGTCTATATTGTTCAATTTTTTCAACAATCTGATTAATCAACGGTTCAGCATATTTTTCACCTTTAATATATGATTGGTATATGTTTTCATACTTTTTATTATCCATATGCTGTTTTGCATACTTGAACCATTCATTGCTATTTTCTATCCAACTTACATAACATGGAATTACTTTATCATCTTTGTTATACTCTACATGTCCAAATTCGATATTTCTGGCAAAAACTTCTCTAATTAAATCTTCTGAGTGTTGAAGCTTTTTAGTTTGTTCTATATCTCTATCATGCAACTTACGCACATAATTTTCATCCAAGCGTCTGAACAATTCAAACATAACAAGTCCCACCGTTCCCCATAAAATACTCAATCCTATCCAATCTGAAGATGTGAAATTTTCGTTCCAACCCAATAAATAGAAATGATGAAAAGCACACTAGAGATTATTACTACAATTTTTCTCCATATCCACTTTAATTTCATGAAAATCTAAAGGTATATTATTATTCATAAGCATACTCCTAATTTTACCACTGATATTAATTGCAAGTTCAAAACTTGCCTTTTATAAAAATCCCTTATCCGACGATTTTTGACATCCTTTTCTATCCGACGAAGACTCGACAGTTCCCTGATTTTGGTTCTGTGTAGTCTGCGTCTGATGCGAAGTGCTGTAAAAAATCGTCTGATAATCTTAAGGTTCTGTCAAGTTGTTGGTTGATTGCGACATGTGTCAAAAGTCGGGTTGATAGATTGCCTAAAACATAAATAGTGAATTTATGACATTTTAAGAAATGAAAGAAAAGAATTCAATTTTGCTATTCTATGTCTATTAATTTTTGAATAGCATCAATTATTTCCTGAGTTTTTTTCTTATTTAATATTCCGATTTTTCTCTGTATTAATTTCTTATCGACTCTGAGAATCCAATCGTATCTATAGTCAAGTTCTCAAATAATCATAAATTGGAACCATAGTGATACCCTCCTCAAATGCCGTAATCAGTTGTTTCTTTAATCCACTCTTATTTTCCCAGTACCTTATTGCCAGCCATTTCTTAGCC
>CABMIB010000079.1 GCA_902386135.1 uncultured archaeon | reverse complement strand
TTTCTCATAACTCAAGCCTGCATGATAAAGAAGCATCCCTAATGCTCTCTGCTTGTTGCTTTTTCTCTTACGGGAAAAGATTTTTCTATCTTCTAACCATCTTACTACTTGTTTTACTAAATTCATATTCTATGAAATATTCACCGACTTTATCTTTAATTTCATAGAGTATGATCTCTTATAAGATAAATCCTTAAGTTGAAGGTCTCTGGATAGATATTCGAAAGGGTTAAGAAAGCCTCAGGTCGTAGATTGGGTGAACGTAACCGTTAAATGTATCTGACTTCTAAAAAATATAAGGGGGAACAAGGCTGAGTTAAACACCACAATCGCATTTGGTATCACGATTGAAGCCCTGCCACACTATTTTGCTCTTCGGCATCCTTCTGTTGAGTATAATCAGTACTTATAAAACCAAATAATGGAATGATCGGTTGCTCAATCCGCTGATAAAGAGTTTGATAAACTCCAGAGTTAACTGATCCTTGTTTTAATGGGTGTGCCTCTTGAATTAGGGATAAGAGGCGGTATGTGTGGAACATACAGTGTTTCAATGCTCGTCATGAGGTTAGTATTGAATTCGCTGTATTATCTTCTCTCTTTGCACCCGTGCCGCAGTCTCACTGTTTTATTTTACAGCCCAACCAACCCTCCCGCCTCACTCCGCCAGCTCATATCTCGGTATGCTCTCAACCGTGCATATCATACCATTAAAACTCCCGTCTTTGATGCGCGGGATCAACCATCCGGAATAATAATTAGTTTGTCCATCAGCCCCGAAAGGAACAGCTTCATAATAGAACGGCTGTAATGTTTCCCTGGCCTTCAAATAATAAGGCCTGAGAAATTCCGGGAACTCCGATAGAATATTGATCCCGACAACATTTTGCGGAACTACTGACCCCATGCCCTTGTTGGCATAACGGATGACATCATCCTTATCTGTCACCCAGACACCAGTAACAATGCTCTCCAGAACACATTCATAGAAATCCTTGAGTCCTACTACCTTATCCTCGGTTTTTTTACGCTCCGTAATATCGCGAAAGACAGTAACTATGCCGATAATGTTCTCTTTATCATCCCTGATAGGGTCGCTGCCAACCTCTATCGGTATTTTATTTTTATGCCTGTTTATCAATACGGTCAGGTTTACCGTAATGTCTGTGTCTTCGCCGCCTGCCTTGACCTTTCTTCGGGTCTTTTCAGTCATAATATTGAATATATCTTTCAGCGGCTTTCCATACGCTTCCTCCAGTGCCCAGCCTGTCATGGACTGAGCCACAGGGTTCATGAACTTCACACAGCCGCTTGAATCAGTAGCAATAACCGCATCACTGATGCTTTTCAGAGTGGTGGTAAACCATTCCTTGCTCTCCCTTAATTTCTTCTCCATCCTGTGCTTATAGAGAGCGATCTCGATATTGATGTTCAGTTCCCTCTCCTTGAAGGGTTTGATAATATAGCCGAACGGCTCTGTAATTTTCGCCCTCTCAAGCGTTTTTATATCCGAATATGCAGTAAGGTAAACAACAGGAATATTATAGCGCAAACGTATCTGTTCAGCGGTCTGGATCCCGTCCATTTTACCCTCTATTACAATATCCATCAGCACTAAATCGGGATTATTTTCACCCGCTATTCTAATGGCATCCTCGCCCTTTGATGCTGTTACGGGGACGTTGTACCCCATATTCTGCAAACTTCTCCGTATATCTTCTGCAACTATAATCTCATCTTCAACAACCAGTATCTGTATTCCTGTCATTATTTCACATCTTTGAATTTGACCAGGAATTCGGTCCCCTTACTCCTGTCAAGATTGATCTCGCCGTGAAGCTGGTTTTCCACCAGTATCGTAACCAGGTGCAAGCCCAGTGATTCTGTTTTCCTGATATCTATATCTTCCGGGATGCTGACACCGTTATCGCGTATTATTAGTTCTATCATGTTTCCGGGGGTTGGGTGAAGCGATATCAGTACCTCACCTCTCCTGCCATCCGGGAACGCATGTTTCAGGGAATTTGTAACCAGTTCATTGACAACCAGCCCGCACGGTATGGCAGAATCGATACCGAGCGAAACATCCCTGACATCGATTTTTAGCCCAATGTTGCTATTAGCCCCGTACGACTGGAAGAGACCGTTCGCAAGATCCCTGATATAATCATCGAAATCGATCTTTGCCAGCCCTTTGGACTGGTAAAGTTTCTCATGGATAAGAGCCATCGACGTTATCCGGTTCTGGCTGTCGGTAAACATATCGATATATTTTTTCTCAGTTACATCTCTTGACTGGAGCCTGAGCAGGCTTGAGATTATCTGCATGTTGTTCTTGACCCTGTGGTGGATTTCCTTTAACAACACTTCCTTTTCTGTAAGGGATTCCTTGATTTGCTCTTCAACCCAGTATCGATTGATTGCGATTGCATAGATGTCTGCCAGGCGCTCTACCAGCGCGAGGTCACGCTCGGTATAGTCCCTATTTGAATTAGCTAATGCGATCTGCCCTACCAGGTCTCCTTTATCATAGTACCGCATGACATGTATTTTGTTGCCGACCGAACTTGGTACGGAAAGCTCGCCCACCAGTTTTCTCTTGAGCATCGCAGGCGCAGATAGAAAACGATGTATCGCTATATGCCCGGGCGGGGTTCCCGTTGACCTGGGATCATTCGCCGGGTCATTTGTAAGAATAGGTTTGCGGTTAGTGATCACCCATCCGAACAGCCCTCGAAATTCCTTAAGTATATTATTTTTATCTGTTACCTTACAGATATCCATCATATCCCGGCTCATGGTCGGGCAGACAAGATAGCCGGTCTTCGGATCAATGTACCCGACGTAACCATAGGGGCTGTTCGTCAGGGCTTTGGCATGGTCAAGTACAAGAGCGGAAATATCTTCAACCGTAGCCGGGGACAGTAGCGTACCGGACAGCTCTACCATCGCCGCGTTGATCTCAACCTGCCATGATAATGCTTCCTCAGCCTGCTTACGCTCTGTGATATCCCTTATCGTCCCCATGCTTGCCATCCTGCCGCGGTAAGTTATAAGCCCCACGTTCACATTTACGATGATTCTTGCCCCGTCTTTATGCAGTATGTTGAATTCATATTCCTTGGGGACATTTTCACCATCCAGCCTCCGGGAATATTTATCTATGACCCTTTCCTTATCCTCAGGAGCAATAAAATCGATGAAATCCCTGCCAAGGGTTTCTTCAACCGTATAGCCAGCCGTTCTTGCAAAAGCCTCATTGACAAATTGTATTTTGCCATCCTGGATGATAAAGACGCCGTCCTGCATATTGTCGATTAACATGCGGTATATTTCTTCAGACTGCTGTAGCGCTTCCTCCGCCCGCTTACGTTCTGTTACATCCCTGACGGCAGGCGGCAGTGCGATTGTATTCTTGTCGCTATCATGGTTTAATTCAGTCATTTGATCCCCCTATATTGCGATATAAACCTCAAGCGGGGTATTTTCACCTGTCATCTGGTTTTTATAAACCATTTTTGAGGGGTCACCGAAAGCATGCGATACCCAGCCGCTAAAGATACCATTTATAAACATGCCGTTGGTGGTGCCGTTATCGCCATTGCTTTTTATAAGGTTACTTGCATTAATTTCGCCGCGAATGACGTTTTCACTCACGCTTCCCCACTTTGAATCCTGCCCTATGATGGCGCCAGCCTCCTGCAGGTATTTCAGGAACGTGCCTGCATCCCACTTATCTATCTTTTTGTTTTTCTCATAATTCTGTATCATCTTTTTGCCGAACTTGCTGCCGAAAGTCTTTATGAATTCCTCATCCGAGGGCACATTTCTTAACATATCCAGCATTTTCAGTAAATCCGTACGATAGTCTACAATTGGTGAATCCCTGGGTTTCAGGTCTTCTATCATCCTTGTCAGTATCTTGCCAACTTCGGGCTGGAGCTTCAGAACAATCAGGTTTTCACTTATTGTGGCACCGTATGTACGCCCGTTCAAGTTCAGCAGTTCCGCGAACATATCCGTCAGTTTCTTGATAGCCTCGGGTTCGCTTAAACCATGATGTATTATCAACGAATCTTTGTTTATATCGATATTTTTAATTATACCCATGCGCGGGTAGAGAACAGCTATTTTTTTTAAGAGCTCATCCGAAGGGATT
Source organism: uncultured archaeon (assembly GCA_902386135.1). GTDB lineage: Archaea > Halobacteriota > Methanosarcinia > Methanosarcinales > Methanoperedenaceae > Methanoperedens. The sequence continues at coordinate 29,794 of CABMIB010000079.1, read as the reverse complement.
CGATTTACAGGGCTGTCGCAAAATCTTTCGACGCATATGGTGGATTTGGGTGAGGTTTTCCCGGCAAGGGTCTCTTCAAAGAACTGCCTGGATATGACCACCATGTCGTAATTCATTTTTATATACAGGCTTATTATTATGGTCCAGAAATCCGGTTTTTTATAAAGCTCTGAGAAAGCCTCTTCGAGATGACCGAAATGCACGGTCAGGCTTTTACGGCTCAATTCCTCCTCTCCTGCCGTCATATCCATTTCAATTAAGTTATTCACGCTTTTTACCTTTGTTACGCCAAGATTGTATTTTTTGGAGGCAAATACGGCTATTACAGCAGCCATATATGTATTCAAATCCATGTTCTTCCCGGTTATGATAAAAGTAGCATTATTAGGCTTTATATCATTATCAGAGCTGCTTTTAACCGAGCAATCCCAGTAAATTTCACTGCCCATTTCATTCAGGCGCTTTTCAAGGGACGAGATTGATGATACTTCGCTGCCGATTATGTTATGGACCGTTTCCTCATCAGGGAGCCTGCCTGCAAGATTTTTAAGCGCCCAGATGAGGGTGGATGATGTCAGGTTCTGCTCCTTTTTTAAACCCGAAATAAGCCTTTTGACAGAATCAGGATCAGCGAATGCCGCGTCGGCGAGGTCTATCATCTCACGTATGACCGCACTGAGATTTCCATTATGCTTTTTCATTAGCGGCTCAAGCTTCTTTAGATAATCCTCAGTTAAAGAGATATTTTTCCTGAGTATCATATACTGCCCTATAACCTCATCACCATTATAATTATACTGATTTTAATAGCTTTTCATGCTCAGATTTTTTTAACTGTTGAGAGTTTTCCTGCTCTATTCCCACTTTTTCCCTGTTTTGCTAACAATAGTAGTAACTCGCAATATCCTCTTGTGTACCCAATTACTGCTTGAAAGATTAATTTCCAGGTGAGAAAAATGACCGAAGATATCCGAAAAAATAATATGCACAGGACTGGGGATATCAATTTGGGAGGTAATTATACTTCCACCCCTCATTATTTACTTGCCGGGACAGAGGAGAGGCTGGTGAATAAGGTAGTTAACAGGATCGAAGGGATTAAAAGATATGTATATGAGAGAGACTGTTATGTAAAAGGTCACAGGCTTTTTATTGACCAGCAGATGGTTAAGAAAAGAGAGTGCATCGCTATTGATGCAAGAGAAACCATTATTGGCGGTGAGAAGACCTGGATATGGGCTGCAGTTGACCTTAACGGTGATATGGTTATGGCAGTCTATGTATCCCGCTTAAAAAACAGGGGTACGACTTCCGTTTTTCTCAGGCATCTTGCAAAGCTATGCTCAGGAACACTGCCAAAAGTGTTCGTGAACGGTGAAAACTGGGATCCGGAGGCATTTAAAGAACTTGGGTTCAGATGCACGCCCGTATCTTTTGGTACTGAAAGTGTAGTCGAAAAATTCCTTTCTGCTGTTGATCGCAAAATAGGCGGGCACCTTGAGGAACTAAGTAATAATAATAATACCGTAGAAAGCATGCAATGGTGGATGGAGGGAGCCGCCGGATATACCAACTACTGGACAGTAAAATGTAAGTTGATGGTCTCTTAAATAGTTTCCATGAAATGGCCGGGTAATTTAAACGCAACAAACTATTTCTTCTGTTCTTCAATATATAGAGCGGATGATAATCGGAATCTTAGGGCCGGAGGGTTCATACTCTGAAAAAGCCGCAAAACAGTGGAATGGTACTGCGGAACTGCTGTACTGCGAAGATATCATGGAAGCAGTGGATGCTCTTTTGAGGGGGGAAGTGGATTACAGCGTCGTACCTGTAGAGAATTCACTGGAAGGGTCTATTGCGCTCACGCTTGATCTCCTTATGGAACACCAGTTAAAGATAGTCGGCGAGGTTATAGTCCAGATAAACCATTATCTCCTTTCAAAAGGCAGCGGGCGGGATATAAAAATCATCATGTCCCATCCCCAGGGGTTATCCCAGTGCAGGAAGTTCATCAAGAAGAACTTTAAGGATGCGGAGGTGCGCTCAGCCCTGAGCACATCACTGGCAGCAAAGCTGGCTTCGGAATCAAAGGACATCGCAGCTATCGCCTCCAAAGAGTCAGGACAAAGATACGGACTGGGTGTCCTGGCCGAGAACATACAGGATATCAATGAGAATTATACGCGGTTCATCGTAATAGGGAAGAATACGCCGCATCCTACAGGCAACGATAAGACCTCGATAATCGTATATCTTGAAAAGAACAGACCAGGCGCGCTTTATGAGGTCCTGGGGGAATTTGCCAGTAAGGGCATAGACCTAACCAGGATTGAGTCCCGCCCCACGAAGAAAGTACTCGGAGATTACCTCTTTTATATCGACCTCCGGGGACATATTGAGAATAAGATGATAAGCTGTGCCCTTGACAGGGTGAAGAGCAAGGTCGCGATGCTTAAGATACTGGGGTCGTATCCAGCGGCAGGATGAAAACCTTTATCCCACATTAATTCCCATAATTGAGTAGCATCCCAAAAATGAGAAGCTTATGGACATATTATCCCTGAAGAAACTTGCGCTTCTGGGCGCGCATAAAAAGCCTGTGGAATTATCATCTGTGGAATTTGCATCCCATATAGATTCAAGCCCGCAGACAGCGGCTCGCAAGCTTAAAAGCCTTGAGGATGAAAATCTCATCTCAAGGCAGATATTGCACGACGGGCAGCTTGTCACCATAACAAGCGGCGGCATAGCTGCGCTGCAAAAGGAACTGAACGATTACCGGGAGATATTTTCAGGCAACGGAAGTAAAAAGTTCTTAAGCGGAAAGGTCATCACGGGATTGGGAGAAGGGCAGTATTACATCTCTCTTGATGAATACAGAACACAGTTCATCGAAAAGCTCGGATTTGATCCGTACCCGGGTACATTGAATATAAAACTTGATGCCCCGAGCATCGAGATACGAAAAGGGATAAGCACAGGCATCAGGATTTCCGGGTTCACAAGCGAGAACAGGACTTTCGGGAGCGGTTCATGTTTCGGTATCAGGATTGCCGATGTCCGGGGAGCGGTAATCGTCCCTGAGCGCACCCATTATCCTGAGGACATAATCGAGATAATAGCTCCTGTGAACCTGAGAAAACACCTGGATATCAGCGACGGGAGCAATGTCGAAGTGGAGGTTATAAAATGAGTCTTTTGAAAGCAATCGAAGCAGTACGCAATGGCAATATGGTACTTCTATTTGATGATGATGACAGGGAAGGCGAAACAGACCTTGTAATGCCGGCGCAGAGCGTGACCCCGGCAGACGTGGCGCGCATGCGGCATGACGGCGGCGGGCTTATATGCGTTGCAATCCATGCAACGGCTGCGCAAAAGCTGGGGCTGCCGTTCATATCCGACGTGCTGCGCAGCGTCTCTTTGAATGGTCACAGGTCTCTGCGCACGCTTGTTGAAAAGAAAGGCGATATCCCTTACGATTCGCGCTCCTCGTTCTCGCTCTGGGTGAACCACAGGGGTACTTTTACAGGCATAACGGATAACGACAGGGCTCTTACCATCAATAAGATAGGCGAGACCGTAGAGAAGGTTTTGAACGGGGAAAAAATTGACTTCGGCAGGGACTTCAGGTCACCAGGTCATGTCGCACTGCTTCGCGCAGCATCGCGTCTTCTCGATGAGCGGCGCGGGCAGACCGAGCTCTCGGTACAACTGGCATTGATGGCAGGCATATGCCCCTCAATGGTAGTGTGCGAGATGCTTGATGACAGGACAGGGAAGGCCCTCTCCAAAGAGGATGCGAAGAAGTATTCTATTCACAATAATATGCCGTTCATAGAAGGTAAAAATATCCTGGAAGCTCTTCCGGGTTAATAAAACAGTTTATCCCATCTTTTATCGGGCTTCATAATACATCTGCTCCCCACTCTCCCTTATACAGGCAGATTATTTACTTAATTCTTTCAGGCGTTTTATACTTGCCATCATTGCCAGAGACTCTTTTTTCTTCTGTGTCTCAAGATACTCAATGATAGCATCGATACTCGTCTTAAGCTGATAAATCTTATACGGGCGTCCTTTTCCCGGTTTTTTCTCCTCCCTCTCCGCGATCCAGCCAAGCTCTTCCAGCTCGCGCATAGCGATACTGACCTCAGGTTGTCTCAGGTCCGAACCCATTTCAAGGTCCCTGGAAGTCACTTCTTTCACGTTTTTCAGATAGGTGAGCACTTTTGCTACGTTTCTTTTTAATCCAAGTTCCATTAGCGTGTCGGCGAATTCTTCATCGGCTTTATCGAGTACGTTTACTGACAGACTTTTCATAATATTTCACCCTATTGGTAAATGTATTCATTAAATATAAATCTTACGTTTTAATATAATGTTAAAAAGAAAAGTTGTATAATCAAAACCGAGCCCCCCAGGCGGAAATTTATATTTTTCGTATGTATATGAAAAAAACTGATTATACTTTCCGACAAAGCCAATATATATTATATACATGTGATACTCCGATAAAGGGAACTTCGACGGGCATGTCCGATCATGGCAATCAAAACGCATATATCTCTTGTTTTCCTTATGAGGCTGGGATGCCTATGGAACTGTTAATTTATTTCAACGGAAAATTTGTGCCAAAAAGCGAGGCGAGGACGTCTGTTTATGACCATGGTTTTTTATATGGTGATGGTGTTTTTGAGGGTATCAGAGCCTACAACGGCAGGGTATTCAGGCTCGATGAGCACCTTAACAGGATGTACGATTCCGCCAGGGCGATCGACCTCAAGATCCCCCTTTCAAAAGGAGAGATGAAAAAAGCCATCATTGAGACATTAAAGAAAAACAAGCTGAAAGATGCCTATATACGCCCCATCGTTACACGTGGGGATGGCGACCTGGGACTTGACCCGAGGAAATGCCCGGAACCTAACGTGTTCATAATTACACAGGAATGGGGCGCAATGTACGGCGATCTATATGAAAAAGGTCTTACAGCGATTACAGTAGGTATAAGGAGGAACGCGTCCGATGCCATGCCCCCCAACATCAAGTCATTGAATTACCTGAACAACATCCTGGCTAAGATCGAAGCGAACGTAAAAGGCGGCGACGAGGCGATCATATTCGATACACACGGTAATGTTTCAGAAGGTTCGGGGGATAATATATTTATTATAAAGGACGGCAGGATCATCACCCCGCCCACGCTCAATAACCTTCGCGGGATAACAAGGGCAGCATCTATAGAACTGGCTGTCAGGGAGGGTATAGAGGTAGTGGAGACGAATTTAGGTTTCTTTGACCTTTATAGCGCGGATGAGGTTTTTGTTACCGGCACCGCAGCCGAGATCGCCCCCATCACCAAGATCGACGGGCGCTTGATAGCTGACGGGATACCGGGTAAGATCACTAAGAAGCTTATGGCTGCCTTCAAGGAACTGACAAGGACCGAAGGCACGCCTATAATATGAACGGAGGTTTAAAAATGACTGAGGAAGAAATAAAAAAACCTGAAACAGAGCTTAAGCTCAAAGCAAAAATGACGCATATGGACGAGATGAACTATACACTGCAGGTGTTCCCGGTAAATGTGACCTGTAGATACTCAGAAGCAGAATCCGAATATAAAATATCCGACCACGCATTTAAGGGCGAGGATGTCAGGCAGATAGTCCGCAATGTATTGTTCAAATACAAGGAAATCCTTGTCGACTCGGTAAAAGTGGGTTCCAAGGACTATCTTTTTGAGATACAGGTCCCGAAGCGGATGGAAAAAGAGAAGCTCAGGCAGTTGTTCGCTCAGATCACAACCGAGATAAAAAATGAAATATCCAAAAGCAGGACCGAACTGGAGTCATTCAAGAAATTCCTGGATGATACCGAATTTTAATTGAAATTCCAGCGACAAGTTCGGCCTTCAGATGTGCGTTAATTACATCTCCCTGACGACGTGGATGTTCGAGAACGGTATGTAGTGTTTCTTTCCCGCGTGTTCTCCCTCAAGCGGGTAGAACACTAAATACTGCTCGGCATGTTTTATTTCTATGACGTTGGCGTTCGTGACCCAGCTATCAAATGTCGTTCTTCCGTCTTCTCCAACATACCTTCTTGATTCTATTACGTATTTTCTATCCGGCATAACCTACCTCCTTAGTACGATAGTTCAAACATAGTTAAATTATACTCATGGCTATAAAAACTTAAGTCCGAACTGTGCCGCGATTATAACCCCCAGTGCCAGTGCAAGAACCAGTATATCGGAAACACCCATTTTTTTTTTGCCCACGTACACCTGCGCATCCGCATTGTAACCCCGGCAGAGCATACTCTGGTATGTACGCTCACCCTGTTCGTATGAGCGGATGAACAGCGAGCTTATCGTATAGCCCACCTGCTGAAGAGTCCATCGCCGCGGCACTTTTTTATTCCAGAGATCAAAGCCCCGCGTCTTCTGCGCAGTCCTTATCCTGCCAAGCATTATCCAGAAGACAAAGAGATAGCGCACCATCATGGTAAAGAGAAGAGCAAGCTCTCTTGGCATGCCCAGACGCCGGGCCGAGGAGACAAGTTCGCTCAGCGATGTGGTGGATGAGAGAAGTATTACAGCGGTTATACAAACAAGGAATTTAGCGAAGATAAGCGTGCCAAATAGCAGGCCTTCGCCTGTCACTTCAAGTCCGAACGGTAGCCTGTACAGCACTGTAAAGTCAGAGATGAACGGCTGTTTAATGAAAGGCTGGAGAAAAGCAATGCTGAAACCGAACGGGAGGGCTATCGCGAACCGGAATGTAAGGTAGGAGAACTCAAGCCTCGCAAGCAGCATGAGCACCGCAAGATAGGCTTCAAGGAGCAAAAGTCTGGGGAAATCGAGGACTTCCATGCGGGGGAGAGCCACCGCGTACACGATGAGCAGCAGGGTCATAATTATTTTTATCCTGCCGTCCATCCTGTGGACCGGGGATTTCCTGTAGGCTTCACGCTCAAGTTCCGTGAGTGTCGCATGCATCCTATTTCACGACCCGAAGCAATTCGTCCCTTGCTTCTTCAAGCGTGAATTTGACGTTCAAAGGTATGCCCTCATCCTGCAGCATTTCCATGAGCTGCGCCACTATGGGGAGACGCAAATGGGTTTTCTTTATCAGTTCATCTGTTGAAAATATCTCCTGCGGCGTGCCGTCGCCTATTATCCTGCCGGACGACATGATGCACACCCTGTCGGCAAGCAGCGGCACGATGTCCACTTCATGCGTGGCTACTATCGTGGTAATCCCAAGATACCTGTTCATCTGATTTATCAGCCGGATAAGCCGTACCGCGCCGCCGGGGTCAAGCCCTGCTGTCGGCTCATCCAATACAAGCACCTCGGGCTGCATCGCAAGTATGCCTGCGATAGCGACCTTCTTTTTCTCACCCGTACTCAGGTGATGCGGCGCTCTCTCCTCAAATCCGGTCAGGCGCACGGTCTCAAGCGCCTCACGCACACGCTTTTCGATAACCTCCTCGCTCAGGCCCAGGTTCATGGGCCCGAAAGCCACGTCCTGTTTGACCGTGGGGGCAAATATCTGGTCATCAGGGTCCTGGAATACCACGCCCACCGTTTTCCTGACATCGAGTATGCTTTTCTTGCTTATGGGCTCGCCTTTTATCAGGATATCGCCGCTCGTCGGTTTAAGTATCCCGTTGAAATGCTTGAAAAGCGTGGATTTACCTGCGCCGTTAGCTCCTATAAGAGCGATGCGTTCTCCGGGTTTTGCTGTGAAGTTGATACTATCCAGCGCCTTTATCTTTCCCCGGTAGACATGGGTAAGAGCCCGTGTTTCAATAATATACATGCTGTTATCCCTTTTTAATTATTTTTGAAATGCCCAGCCATATCACCAGTACAACCGCAAATCCGATAACGATAGCCGCCATCTTTCCGGACATACCCATACCCGGTATGGCATAATTCGGGAACAGGGGCGTTATTGGCGATACAGCACTGTTTATTCCGTTTCCTATAACCGTGCTGGCAGTGTGCTGGAGTCCGTCCGGATTGCTTGATGCAAGGAACGGCGCTGCCAGAGCAAGCCCTGCTAATGCGATTATACTAAAAGCAGCCACCTTTGCCGTACTGACTTTCTTGTGAGCGTCCTCTGCAACAATATCAGGCCGCGCTTTGCTTATGGCACCAAATACTATGACGGTTATAATCCCTTCCCCTATCCCCGCAGCGCCCTGGAACAGGCTCATGAGAAACACTCCCTGCTTCAGCGGGAAGGTGCCTGCAAACCACATCTCAAATGAGAGCGCGATGGCCGGTAAAATCATGCTGATCCATGCGCCTGCGAACATAGCTTTTGAGCGCGTTAGTGACAGCCTGGATAATGCAATATAGCTGTAGTATCCGGAGAACCCGCCGATTATTCCCATATTTATTATATTAGCCCCCATGACGGTTATCCCGCCGTCGCCATAAAGGGACTGCACCGCCAGGACAAGCGTCATCAGCAGGACCGCTGCCCAGGGACTTGCGAATATTATTGCAGTGAGCGCCGCGCCGACCATGTGCCAGCTTACAGGCGACATCGGTATTGGTATATTTATGGTCATAAGCACGAACATGCCTGCCGCAAGCACTCCAAAGAGCGGTATCATGTTCTCGTCCAAATCGCTGCGCGCCCATTTTATCGAGCGCGCGATAAAAATCGCAGCTATAATCCAGTAAACCGCCGCCTGTCCCAGCGGGATGTACGCATCCGGAATATGCAAATTTAATACCTCCTACGTTAAAATTTATTATTAAATTTTAATTATGTACCTATATAGTATTACGAAATTGTAAATTCGTAACACTTAAGGTAGTGCATAATAAATCGTTATAGTATATGTAGGTTTTGCCTCGGAGGAGTCCATCCATCAATTCCTCTTATTCAGACAGGATTAACAGGATTGACAGGATAAATTTTATATTTTAATCCTGTTAATCCTGTTATCCTGTCAAGATGAACAACAGCCATCTGCGTTTATCTGTGTTCATCTGCGGCTAATTATTCGTAAATTACAGAAACTTAAGAGCTTTATTATAATTGAGCCACGGAGACGCAGAGACGCAGAGGAAAAAATAATGGAATATTTCAGGATTCAACGCCACGTTTTCATGCAAAAATCCGATATAAAAAATCTCCGTGTTCTCTGTGTCTCAGTGGCAAATTTTAATCTGAAGCCACCGAGACGCAGAGGCACGGAGACAGTCTCAATGAGCATCAATGGCAAAAAATTCAGTATTTTAGCCTCCCTTTCCCATCCATCAAGAGATCATGGTGCATATTAATAAGGAGTAATAATCGGTATTTTTCAATTTTGGACACACACAGATAATGGCCGAGAACATTAGCATAAATGTCAAATCACTTTTGGACGATTTGGTTAATAATATCCTCTGTGAGAGGAATACGCATATCTAACGATGCGACTAATCTCTTTGAAGCGTTATGCTCAAAATAAGCTCCATAAACCCTTTTTCCAGTAAAATCTTTTATTGATTTTACCATATCTAAATAATCATCATCTCCTGCTAAAAGGAGCGCAATATCATAATGGTCTAAATGGGCTTTACTAATCATATCTATTGCTAAAAGAACATCAACCCCTTTTTGGCGATACCCGTTCTCTTTATTTGTTTTTATAAGTCTTCCAAGTTTAACTTCATAATTATCAATTTTCTGGATATTCTCGAAATAAGGTTCTAATTCTTTATGTTTTTCTTGGTCTTCTTTATAATCGGTTATTGCATCATAATAATAGACCCTTCTAAGCTCCATTTGGATTGTGCCCCATCTTGCTTTATTTGCAAGAATCCATGGTAGTCCGTTAAAGTCTATTTTGTCGTGACCAAATTTTTCCTTTATTCCCTTTCTTAGGTAACCACCGTCTATAAATATCATAAACGAGCGGTATGAAATTGAAGAACCACCCGAGCTTATTATCATCACTGGCTAAATGTTAATTTGCATATAAATATATATAGGTCTCCTGCATTAGACTGAGGGAGATACCGCTACTTAGCAGAAATAAAGGAATATATGATTAAAAATAAGAGGATTTTATGAGTTCTACATCGACACATAACGAGATTGGTGCCTTCAGAAAGCTAAAGAGGGAGAGTGCAAAAACAAGTAAAGAATACCTTAGGGGATATGTTGATGGATTTAAAGTAGTATTAGAGATAGTTGGAGGAGACTTATGCGACGAACCAGTGGAAGGATATGCTTTGGCAGACTATGGAGACGATTACACATCTCATGCAGAGTTTATCGAAACTAAAGACTGTCTTAATTGCAAAGAACATGGCAAAGAGGAATGTTTTTCTCAAATAGGGCTTTTCTGTCCTCTGTATTCAGAAGAAGATTCCGACGAATTCGATGAAACAAATAAAGAACATATCAAAGGATTTATAGATGGGTTTAGAACGGCATTATACGAGGTAGGATTAGAGATAGGTGAAGGGGTTTTATGTGACGACCCAGAAGATGAATATCATTTTGCTAATTACGGTAAAGATTATGTATCTCATGCAGAGTTTATCGAAGCTAAAGACTGCCTTAATTGTGAAAAACCTGCCAAAGACGAATGTTCCGAATTAGGAAGGTTGTGCCCTCTGATGTGCCTTTAAGGTTAATATATCTGATTTTAACGTATTTGTCAACCGAAGACTTTACAGTACCAAGAAAGAATATTCATATATCCTCTAATAGGCATTTCATACCACATTATATTTTTATATCCGTAGAATACAAAACTACGTTTGTAGTTCCCTGTACACCAAAAAAGGAGGTGAATACAATGATTGAAGATGAAACGAAAGAGGAAGGTAAAGAAAGTAAAGATAAGAAAAATAAAAGACCAGACCTATCTAAACTTGAAAGAGATATTGGATGGGAAGGTAATATAGACGGTGGAAGTTGTTAGAGTAGTTGAAATGTCCACAGACTTGCTACCGTCAGTTTCAATTGATATATGTTTCTACCACACCTGCTTTTGGGTTATAGATGTATGAAAAACGCGGTAGTGAAAAACCACAGAGTGAAAAACCACAGAGAGCACAGAGGACACAGAGAAACGCAACAATTCTCTGTGCTCTCTGTGTCCTCTGTGGTTGATTATCCTGGATGTGACTCATTTATTCAAAAGAAATTAAAAAGTCTCTATTTTCCCAAAAGCCTATTAACCCATAAAGCATAAAGAGCGGCGAGGCATGACCATGAAAGAAATACTCGAGATACTGGAGAGCGATCCGAGAATCGGACCCAAAGAGATCGGAACAATGGTTGGAATCACGGAAAAAGAGGCAGCCTCAAAGATAAAAGAGATGGAGAAAAAAGGTATCATACGGAAATACAAGACCGTTATCGACTGGGAAAAGGCAGGCGAGGAATACGTGTACGCCATCATCGAGCTAAAGGTCGCCCTGCGCGAGAGGACAGGGTACGATGCCATCGCCGAGCGTATCGCCAAGTTCCCCGAGGTAAGGTCGGTCAGGCTTATTTCAGGTGATCACGATCTCTCCCTCACAGTGCGCGGGAAGTCCATGAAAGACGTGGCTTTTTTTGTGGCTGAAAAGATAGCCACACTTGAACAGGTGCAGGGCACGGTTACGCATTTCGTGCTGAGAACATACAAAGAAGACGGAGATGTTTTGTTTGAGAAAGAACGTTCCGAACGCCTTGCTGTATCCCCGTGATTGCACGCCGGGAAAATTCGTGGCAGCAAGGGTAAAAAGTATCCCTCCCTCAGGTATAAGGAAATTCTTTGATCTTGTCCAGGAGATGGACGATGTAATATCACTCGGTGTCGGGGAGCCGGATTTCGTTACGCCGTGGCATATCCGGGAAGCGTGCATATATTCGCTTGAAAAAGGATACACTTCATACACATCAAATTTTGGCCTTCTTGAATTGAGGGAATTGATCTCAAAATGCTTCGGAAGAGATTACAATGTCGATTATAATCCAAGGAATGAGATCCTTGTTACCACAGGCGTCAGCGAAGCCGCAGACATCGCGTTCAGGGCAATAATAGATCCGGGAGATGAGGTAATAGTTCCCGAGCCGTGCTATGTCTCATATAAGCCCAGCGTATATTTAGCAGGCGGGGAACCTGTTCCTGTATCCACAGACCAGGAGAACGCGTTCAGGGTGACAGCCGAGCAGATCGAGAAGAGCATCACAAAGAAAACGAAAGCACTTGTCCTGAGCTATCCCAATAACCCCACAGGCGCGGTCATGAGAAAAGGCGACCTTGAGGAGATCGCGGATGTTGTCAATGAGAACGACCTTGTGGTAATCTCGGACGAAGTGTATGGTAAATTGACGTATAACGGCACTCACACCTGCTTCTCGTCGCTTCCCAGAATGAGGGACAGAACCATTGTGTTGAACGGTTTCTCCAAATCGCACGCCATGACAGGTCTGCGCCTGGGCTATGCCGCAGGGAGCGAAGAGCTTATAGGCGCGATGACAAAGATACACCAGTATTCCATGCTCTGCGCACCGATTACAGCGCAAATGGGCGCCATAGAGGCGTTAAAGAACGGCGACGGCGAGATGCAGAAGATGGTCAGGGAGTATGACCGCAGGCGCCGCCTTGTTGTGAGCGGCCTTAATAAAATGGGGCTTGATTGCTTTGAGCCTGAAGGCGCATTCTACGCATTCCCGAGCATCAGGAGCACTGGGTTGACCTCAGAGGAGTTCGCAGGAAGGCTCCTGAAAGAGCAGAAAGTGGCTGTCGTGCCCGGCAGTGTGTTCGGGGACTGCGGTGAAGGGTACCTGCGGTGTTCTTACGCGACATCGCACGAGGAGTTAATAGAGGCGCTTGCCCGGATTAAGGCGTTTATTGAGAAACTTTAGGCTTTTTTAACTTACAGGAAGCTATAAACGCATATCCCCATCTTACGGCTCAATTGAAAAATTTTCTCAATGTGAAAGAACTTAATTTTTCCTTGAGCTGTTCATAAGCAGAATTCAATTCATCTTGGATTCTGAAACGTAAGATAAAGCCATATGTCATCACCAGATTCCCACTTGCAAGTATTGTTATGTACACCGCACACCTTAGTTTTTTCTTTAATCTTCTCGACTAATATGGATTTATTCGGGAAGGTAGAATACCCCCCAATGACGAATAACGATATCAATTAATAGCGTATGGCGATTCAGTATTTCTGAACTTGGATATAGGGTAAGTAGTCGCTCTTTTTACCTACCCTATATTTCATCCCCTCGTTTATCCTTCTATGGTCATTTTGAATGTTAGATATTTTTCTGGGTTAAGGAGTGCATTTCGCTTATATGGTCAAATACAGAATCTATCGATTCAAATTCTTGTTTGCAGAAAGTACAGATAAAAGTCCGGGGATAGCCACAGCTCTTAGTTTTCTTACTGATTTTCGTTTTATACCACCTTCAGATTACTCTATCGTTTTTTATGATAGAATTACCCGACTTCAGATATGTTTTGTCATTTATAAAGCTGACGGTTGAATTAGAAATATTGAAACAACAGACTTAAATTAATAGCAACTGGCTCCCTTAGCCCATCAAAAGAGTATTGTTTCCATATCTGGCTTAACCCGAAGCCACCACGGGCGTAGGCGGTTGGCGCATCAACCGGGTCATAACTAAAGATATACCTGCAAAAGTTCATCGTTTTTTCATGGTTCCATACCTGCTCTACTGTTTATTTTTTATGACAGAAAGGGCATGTGAAATTAAAAGTAAGCATGTCTTTAGAGCCGGAAATTCGCTAGTATTCCATTAATAATCCTCCGGTTTGAGTGTTTATCCGTTAGATTAACGTGAACTTGATTAGAACCTATTTAAATGCTATTAACACAAAAAAACAATTACCGAATAAAAGCATATGCGTTAGCACATGCCAAATAATCATAAACTTTTAATCAAGTAAAGATGTTTATTTACTCGTGGGCAGTGCTAGTTATCCAAAATCAGACTCAACCCAACTTCCTGCCCACAAAGCTTTCTTTAGATGAACATATTAAGAGCGATATATAAAACGATTTTCCCAAAGTATTCCCAAACCTTAGTTGGGATTACTCTCATATCATATTTTCTTCAAGAACAGCACTCCTTGATAAAGAAGATGAGATGCTGAGGATAACATGCACTGGACTTAAATTTTTGCAACTTAAATCTTAGCTCAGCATCTCTCTCACGCTTTTCAGTCTCTTCAATAGCTCCCTTCCTTTTTCCGTAATCGCATAGCTTCCCGTTCCTGGGTTGTTGCTTTCAGCTATAAAATTCTCTTCCACTAAGAAATCAAAATATTTCTGTAAATCTTTCCAGTTAAGACATGCCCTTTGCATAATCCGTGTCTTCTTTACTGATTTCTCTTCCGTTAACACTGCCAGCATGTCTTCGATTATTTCCCACCTGCTTCTTTCTTTCCTCATCCCTGCATTCTCCCTATTTTTCTGGTATATCAGGACAGTGCCCGGGCTTGCACTGGCAACTATAAATTTACTTGTATCTGGGTCGATAGTTATGTTATTCTTATTCTGATTTATAATTCCTTCCCCTATCTTGAGTGAAATACCTACTACTAATCTATCAGTCATAAAGTATACTTTGGAATTTAGCATAACCCCATTTCTTACATGAACATATTAAGAGCGATAGATAAAACGATTTTCCCAAAGTATTCCCAAACCTTAGTTGGGATTACTCTCATATCATTTTTTCTTCAAAACGTCTTGCAAACTAAGAGCATTATTGCCTCTTAAATTATTTTGTTAGCGTCATCTTTAAGCCGTCATAGAAATAAACTTATGTTCAGGGCGTAGGTTAATTTGATGGATATGGAACAAGAAGCAATAGCAATTTTTACTGGAGTAGCTATCTTATTTGCGATTATTGGGATATATTTCGTCATCAGGGCATGGATTTTATGGACTCGTACACCCAATGATGTTCTCAGAGCGAAAGCATTTATAACCAAGCAATTCCTGCATAGAAATTTTATACTCATCTTCATTTTGATTGTTTTAGTAGCTATCCATACTTTTTTAGAATTTTTTGTTATTTATGGATACCCATTATATCTTGCTCGATTTGAGCATCTTATGTCAATATTTTACTTGTCATTATTATCAGTCTCGATGATTTTGTTAGCTATTTTGGCATATTACTGGTACGGGTTGTTATCTCCTAAACAATAGAGATTTGTAATTTATTTGGCTATCACTAAAGTTTTTACGCTTTTATGCTTGCTTTTTGCAGTAGATCTTCTATTATAGAAAGCGCACAATCCTTCCTGTTGAGATAAGCTTGAGTACAATCTTCTCCCGCATTTCTTGCAATGTTTTTTATCTTGCAACATCTTCTCAATCAATCAAATCAAGAGTCTCCAGAAGCTCAAACTTCAAGAGTTTTTAGCATTTTAGACTGTATCCGCTATATTACGGTTGCAGAGCGTCCCATTGTAGCTTTTTCGTGAATTGTGATTAATGATCTCGATGAGGACGCAATTGTTTTCGAATATCTTGTTTATTTTTCCTTGCAGGATTTTCTTTTCTCCTCCAATTTTTCTCCTCCAATGTTCGTGCTGTGTATGAAGTTTACCTTATCTCCGATTTCCAACATCTCTGCCACATCAATTTCTTTCATAAAAACCTTTCATTCCCGTTAAATATACGTCATTTGCTTACTTAAGTTTTTACAAAAAAGGCGCTGGAAGCTTGCGAATTTAGCTTGTTTCTTAACAATCTTCTAAAAGAA
Organism: uncultured archaeon; assembly: GCA_902386135.1. Taxonomy (GTDB): domain Archaea; phylum Halobacteriota; class Methanosarcinia; order Methanosarcinales; family Methanoperedenaceae; genus Methanoperedens. Next base: position 14,018 of record CABMIB010000079.1, on the reverse strand, counting down.
CTGAGACGACTTGAAGTGCGATGTCTTGAGCTTCTGAGCGTATCTGAGGGTCATCTGAGAGTGGCTTCGGGTTGAGCCAGACAACCTTTATCTGTTTTGCTCTGTTCAATCAAATTTAGTAATTATTTCCTCACACGAACCAGGGCTTATGAGGATTGTGACAATACGTACATTTCAGGTCTTCGCCGTGTCCAGAATTTGGGTCAATCTGCGGGAAATCCTTGGGTCTGGCTACACTTCGAAAATGACACAAACCACAAAATTCTTTTGAATCATTCGCTGGTTGCGGAATTATCCTATTATTATCGACATGACCCTCTGTTGAACCATGACAATCATCGCAATTTACTGCATTATGACTCCCATTTGCCCATATCGAATAAACGTTTTGATGACAATCTATACACTCAGTAGAATTTGCATTATTCACATTAAAACTCTTAATTTCATTAACCGCATTTCCTCTATACCATCCATATTGTCCAAAGGATTCAGGAACAATTAAAGACCTAACAATTATGAAGCCTACTATCGCCATGAATAACAATATGAACGCTTTTTTCAAGTGCTGTTGCATTTTTTATTCTACATAGAGTCTATCTTGGTAGGTTAATATATACGTGACGATGACTTGACGAATTATAAGTTCATACAAACTGCCTGAATAATTTCCAACTCTTTATATTTTTTTCCTACGAAACTATTATAATACATAACATTGTATGGCTTTTGAGGTGATGTGAATGGAGCAATGTTTAGAATCAATAGAGCCCTTATCTGACAGATTAAGAAATTTATCGCAAATGGTAGAAAAGCTATCGAGAGACACACAAAATGTGGTTAGCTATGCGAACAATCTTATAATCGACCTCGCAACTAATCCTCAATCAAGAAATACTGCATTGAAGCGTGAACGTGAAGTGAACCGTGAAGTTGTGTTTTTGCCTGCATTTCTTGATGGAGTGGGGAGTTATGAGGATGAAATCGAAAAATTGCTTTCCGATGCTGGTGGGGCGGCATTTCAATCAGATATCGTTAACGCAGCCGGTCTTTCTAAATCTGCGATAAGCATTGTTTTAAGTCGTATGCATAAAGATGGAAAGATTGTAAAAATCAGACGAGGTAGAGAGAACCTCATACGGCTTAACGGAAGTCCCTGAATGTCCAAAATGTACTTAGAGCTATGCGCCAAAGGCTCAGGTGGCTCTTCGATAGTATTTGTAAAAATATTTTGATAAATCTTTGGTTGGTGACGCATGGTGATTTCACCAGGAGGTCTTCATGAGATATACCTTTCTCCACATAACCATACAGCCAAAGGATTAGAGCTGCTGCGACAAGAAGCAAAGCGCCCGACAAAAATAACCACCCGAAACCCGGTAAACTCAAAACCTCTAAGATCGAGTGTCTACCCGAACTTTACCACAGGACATGCCCGGGTGCATTTTCCGCAACGTGTGCACTTCTCATTGACCCTTGCCGTACCATTAACACTGATCGCATGCGATGCACACTGTCCCATGCATACCCCGCATCCGGTACATGAAAGGGCGCGCCGTATGGTCTTTTCTGCAAGTTCGATCAATCTCCTGGCATTTTCCTCATCCCCTCCTCTTGCGACAACAGTCCCGCTTGCATAAACATGCACGGTCTCATCCCCGCGTTGTGCCAGGATAACACCATCAATAGAATTTGTGCTGCCTATTACGCCCATCAAACCCGTATCTTCGATCAGGGAGAGGGCAAGCGGAGCACCAAAGCTTCCTTCTGCTGTTACTCCTCCTGCTTTGCAAGGTCTATATCCGGCAGTCATGGCAAAATTGACAGGCTTTTTAGCGTATTTCGGGGCGATATCAATACCCATCTTTTCAGCAAGCATCCTGATAGATTTCGGAAGCACCTGCCAACGCCAGAAACCATATGTTACCCATTGTTCAGGTAATCCGTTGCGTGAGGCATATCCGATAAGATATTTTTCAAGCTTTTCATTTAACTCCGGGTGTATCTCTCTCAGGCGTGAAAAATCCGCCATGCTTGCCGAGGGACAAAGCCAGCAACCTATCCTGTCAAAACCCTCCTCATAAAGTGGATTGTATTTTGCATTTTTCCAGAAGAGGTAAAGCCACACATGCAGGGCAGTCCAGTTCTGGATAGGGGTTGCTCCTATCTGGTTGCCTACCCAGGGATTCCTCCATATGTGTTCGCTGTTAGCCCTTATCTCGCTTTCGTATTTCCGCTGCCCTATGAATGTGAGACAGCCGTCTTCGTAATTGCCTTCGATGAGCTGGGTTATAGCCCCGAGCTTGCAGACTTTGCAGCACCATCTTGCTTCTACGGTGGGCGGCCCGAAATTGTCTATGGACTGCCAGAATGAATCGCCCGAAGAATGGGACTTCAAAGGCAAACCAAGTTCTTCTGCTACTTGTTTTACATTATCCAGCGTCTCCTGGAATTCAAGGCCGGTATCGGCGAACAGGATATCGAACCCCGACACAGCATCGCGGACAAGAAGCAGGGTAGCAAGACTGTCTTTTCCCCCGGAGTAGGATATGGTCACGGGCTTGCCTGTTGTTTCCACGACATTTTTTATGAACCTATGCGCTTTTTCTTCAAGTTTTTTCAATATTTGCATGTTTGCGATTACAGCTTCATCCCAGGTTCTTTTCTCTCCGGCATTTGTTTGCTCCAAAACCTGGGGCTTGCCGTTCCAGCGGGTTTTTACAGCCATGCCCTTTTCGTGCGTGAGCATCCGTTCCGCGCTCATACGCGCCCTGCCTGTAGCAATAACTTCTCTTTGCGGCGTCAGGACGATGACCTCATCATCTTCGACGATGCTCGCTTCTGCTTCATTAACTCCGGGCGCGAGCACCGAGGCTCCTTTTATGATAAAATCAACAGCCCCTTTATCTACGACTATCCATTTTCTCCCGCCGACTAAACGCCTTGCCCCCTCAAGCCTCGGGATGAACACCCAGCCCATTTTCTCAAGTTCAAAGCGCAGCGAACCCATAACTGCACCGTCAAATATAACTTCGTCCATCCTGTCTTCATACGGCGCCTTGTTCAGCATCACGAGCCTGCCTTCGGGGATAAGCTTAATGCCGAACTGCTTCTCTGTCGTCCTGTTGATAAGGTCGATGTCGTACTGGAAGGCTGGTCTTACATCGCCCGGCGGGGTTATGTCTATTTTTTTTGTATTGGCTCCGCAGGCGCAGGTCTTACCGAGCACGGGGAGGTTGCAGGATGGGCACCAGTATAACAGGAGTTCGCCGAGGTAGTGGGTCATGGTTACTCATCGGCATTGATGTTATAAATATATAGTGCCGATGCGGAGATATCAAGCCAGCCCCTACATATCCTTCAACCCATGCCCCGTAGCAATAGCGGTAGCGTCTGCTTTTTATTTTTTATCCCTTCCTATTCTATATGTTATAAATATTGATGATATACCAACTATTATACTCATTATTCCTGTCAATGAAAAGGATAAAGAATTTGTCTTTCCATTAGTTTCATTACTTGATCCATTGTTTGCTATCCTGGCAGTGGTAGACGGATTATAAGTAGGAGCAGGAGTTGCAACAGGAGCGGAAGTTATAATAGCGGTAGGTACAGGCGTATTATAGCCATTAACAGGCAGGACTATAATAGTTTGACGTGCCGTATGCCTTTCTTTGATATAGAATGTATATACTTCAGCCTGATTGAAGGTATAACTGAAGTTGTCACCTATAGATACCAGACTCACATCTGGAAATAATTTTTGATCACTGACCACCGTCATGGTAAATTGTTTATCAGCATCATTTTCCCATTCAACTGTATCACCTTGATTAATGGTCAATGTACCACTTACATATTTAGCCGGATTGTGCGTCGTTATATCAGTAATTTTATAAAATCCTATATCCGGATCTATATATGATATATATATTACAGGTATATTATCAGCAGCCACAATTTTAATTTCAATACAAGATAAAATAATTAAAAGTATCATGATGATTCTGGCGGATTTATTTATCATATCTTAATGTATCTGGTTTATTCATTTATTTTATTGCCTGTCTGATTCCTTTTTATCTTCAGCTATTTATATATTGTCAAATTTTCTACATTTACTCCATAATGTTTTATAAGATATATTCCAATAATTATACCTAATATAACCATGATCATACCAAAAATGGCAACAAGAATAATATGGCCAATTATTCCCTTATTTTCATCGTCGTCTGTTGAATTATTTTCTTTTTTTACGGTTTTAGAATTTATATTTATTCCAGTAACTTTATTCATTTCATCTATAATAACGTCTGTTGGATCGTGCCCCAGATTTTTAAATATTCTTATTCCATCTTTTATTAAATCAAACCCTTCAATTAATTCATTTTTACCACGCTCTATCTCTTCATTTCTTTTTATGTCTAATTTTTTTTCTGTTTGCATCCTTCTATAATTATCTAAAATCTGGATTGTGGTACTGGAAGGAGCCAAAGGTTCCCGGGATTTTTTGTTTCTTAATATATTAATATTACATAATTTAATTTCTTCTGATGATACAGCTATTTTCACATTTTTTGTTTTTAATAACTGGTAACAAAATGTTAAAATCCCAGCAATATCACTGCCTCTATAATCTAAATACAGGTCAGGTTCTTTATAAATAATATCAGAAATTATATCAATATCTTTATAGACATTTCCAGCATAAGAATAATCTTTTAAATCAAATTTATCAAGATTATCAAATATCGCATTATCCATATCACCGTGGCGAGGCTGTAATTCTAAATCATGCAGCAATTTAGTAGCATTTTTTTTAAATTCATTAAATATTGAATATATTATACCTGAGTTATCTGAAACTATGTAGTACCCCTGGTCTCTTGCTAAATATTTGTGAGCGAGTACAAAACAATAAATTATTATCCTTTCATCTTTTTTATCTATATAAAGATCGACACCTTTGTTAAAAAATGTTACCGCCTTTTCATTTTTTTCTGTGTGATGTGGAAATATTAACCCTGTTTGATCTTCATATATTTTCATTTCCATATATAAAATTCACTTCCTTATGCTCATTCTTCATAATCCCCGATCTTCATCTCCCTGCATTCTTCCTAATGCCAGACCATGCTTGTATTTTGTTCAATTAAATCATCCATGAATTTATCAAATCCATAAGTATACACGTTTTTATTTTCATCCCTTAGCGGTATATAATTTTCATTTCCTTCCCCATTAATTTTTTTTGTATAATAAAAAACAGGATAAATAGATGCAGATGCTTCATTCAACAACTCTTTAATAAAGATACTATTTTAGATCCTGCTTTCTATAAATTCTTTAAATCCTTTATAATCATTTTCATAATTTGGATATTCTCTGGTAAAGAAATCGCTTTTCGTTATTACAATATACGGTTTAACATTTCTTCCATTTTCTTGCAATTTACCCAATATCTTTACATATTGAGTTATCCCCATGTCTGCAAAATTTGGATATTTAGCACCGTCTATGATAAATATCAATTTGTCTGAGTTTGTAATTTCTTTTGCAACCATCTCATATTTTACTTCTTCTTCTTCATATTTTTTATCTTTCTCACCCTTTTTGGGGTTCTTTTTAATATACATATATTTATATATTCTCTCTATAAACGGCCCGGGATAATCTAAAGTCCTTAACATCATTTCTTTTGGAAATAAACTTCCAACATAATAAATAAATTGATATTTACTGATCTCCTGTGTACGTCTTGGCCATATTATTTCTTCTTTATGCATCTGGTCGATCAATTCTAAAAGATCCGGGCTTGGTTTAACAGGACCTTTTGCAATTTCCAAAGCTCTCATATAACAACCGGCAATAAAGAGAGTTTTACCCGATTGAGCAGGACCTAATACAAAGATCTTTGAGCCTTTCGACTTATAATTCATTACTTCCCCGAAAAAATATGAGAATATTAATACCACGATAGAGTCCTTAATGAAATTACCACTATCAGCGGTTGATAAATAGAATATAATATAAGAAATAACAACGTAGGTTACCGAGATAATACTAATATTAGCGGCTGCCTGTTTTATTTCTTTTCTATATACGAATTTAAAACGGTTGCCTGATAAGCCTCCAATAAAAATTCCTAAAATAATGAATATTAAATTAAAATTTATAATAAAAAGTTTAGAGATGTAACTGGTTATTGAAAATAATCCTATTGACAATAATATAGCCTGTACTCTCTTATATCTATCTAAATATAGTAAAAAAATCGAACCAATATAAAATCCTATAGCAATACTGAAAAGAATTGATGTTCCGGAAGGGTCAATGGACTTAATTCCACCGGCAAGTTGTTTCATCAGATCGGTTTTCCATGATCTTACAATGATATCCATTAAAAATGGCGTCAATATCGTTACTATACCGAAAATGATAAAAAATTTGACATAATCTTTATCTATCCCGATTTTCATAAAATATAAATGATTCCCCACATTGTCGTTACTGCGGCCCCCATTCTTATTTTTTAAATCTTTTAATTGAAAAAATGAACATCTCTTGCATCTTTGTTCATTTTTTCATAAACAAGTTTTAATGTCTATCTCTTCATAATTCTGAGAATATAAAGATTTAATATCTTTATCATTCTGGAATAATAATTGTTTATCACTTTCTTCTTCAATATTAAATATCCTCTTTCTTCTTATAAATTTTCCTTTATCAAGCAAATATGAATGATGGAAGAATGCCGCTCCGTTTTTTTCTACAGCATTATAATATTGATAGTAGCCCGCCCTTGGATCTATTATATTGCGAATATTATCAAACGGGACTCCTGCCACGAATAAAATCATACCCACTCCCCATTTATCTCCCCAGGGACATTTCCATTCGGAATAATTTTCTTTATCTATACTGAATGAATTTGTTATTGCAACCTTTGAATCTATATCCGATGGAGATACATTAGCAAGAGTTACAAAAAGATTCATTAACTTTGTCTTATCCCATCTTTTCGTGTTATCTTTGGATTCTATAACTCTTCTTACTAAGATGTTATACCTGTTATCTATTTCCCTTTCGATACCATCCTGTAAATTTTGTTCTAAGACAAGAGCTTCGCTTTTATCTTCCAGAATGTTATTTATATTAGCACCTGTAACGGTAGCCCTGAATATATTTGTAGGCTGGATATCCATAATATATCTGATAACATCTTTCTCAGCCTTGCTCATGGCTTGTACATCTTTTCCTATATTTACCATATTATCATAATATTTTTTCATATGTTCAGAATGTCTTCTAAGAACAGGAGTATTATTCTTTAGTAATTTTTCCAGATTATTGATCATCTCTGCCTTTTTCACGATTTGATCCTGCTCAACAGAATAATTTTGCAAGTCATTTTGTAATTTAGTTATATCCATATCATAACCTAAATTCGATTTTATTATATCATCAATATTTATTTCTCTGCGTTTTACAGGATCTTTCAATGTTATTATTAAATTTTCGAATAATAATGAATCAGCATTGGGAAATGTTTCTCTGGTCCTGTTTATTATCTTTGATGTGATATCATCTTTATTTTGATTGATTATTTGTTTAACATCAAAATCATAAACACGATCTATAGTATTGGTTTTGCCAACAGTCTTGACCCCGAACACTTTATCGTTGTTTAATTCTGCGATCTTAAGATCTATCTTTTTTCTTAATTCTTTATTTCTTTTGATCCGTCCTGTCTCTGTAACAATTCCAATCATCTTGTCCAGAGCTGGTATCCCTTTCTTAAACTCTATCTGTGCCTTTTTTAATTCTTTTGCATTTGCCAGGCTTCTTAAAATAACGTTTTTATCCTCAAAATATATCCCGATGTTATCAAGTTTTTGATATATTTTATCTGCAATACTTTCTATGTTCCTGACAGATTCATTATCAATATCTCTTATTGAACCGCGGGAATTTATGTTATTAATAAATTCTACAAGGTTGTCTTTAAGAAGTGCGAAATCGTTACTTATTGGAGAAATGTTGTCGTCTAATAGATCAAGAAGTGCAATATTTTTAATTTCATTTTGTTGCCATATTCTTCTTTTTTTATCCAGCTCGTTTCCCACTTTATCTTTGTAATTCTTTATCTCATCCTGTACAGATCTAATTGTTCCGTCCAAAGATCTCTTTTTCCCATTTAAACCATCTATTTCATCCCTGATTTTATTAAGCTGTCTTCCCAATCTATACTCATCTGCCTTGATCATTACCTTCAGAGTATCTTTAACAATATCCTCAGGGAAATTATTGGCCATATTTAGCACATTTTTCATAATTTCAATAATTTCGATATCTTTTTTCAGAATTTTATACAATGTTGAATCTACATCATCTCTAAAACTTTTATCTTCGATAGAAATCGTATCTGTCTCTGATTTAATACTTGTAATTTGTTTTTCAATATCATCGCTTTCAGTTCCTTTAATTCCGTCGTCTGCAGCTTTTTTAAGGTGTATTATTGAATTATAATCAAGGTCTTTGAAGAAATTCGCAGCGCTGACAGATTTCTCGTCAGGTTCTAAAACAAGATTGAATCTTGATAATCTTTCTTTAATAAATGATTTATCTTCGTCGGGAAGCCCGATCTTTCTTATCAATCCTATACCGCTGACCCCCGGTTCGCTGACCCCTGTCTCATCACCTGTCTCTCTGGTCTCCCCTGTCTCTCTATTCTTTGATCCTGCCTGGAAAACAGAAAAATCCGAAATAAATTTTTTAATATTAGTATACATTTCTTCTTCATTTTTCAAAGAAATGTCTTTATCCTGGAGACTTTCAATAACTCTATCTTTAAGTTTTTTAATTGATTCTACATTATATCTCACGATCTGTGATGTTGCTATTACAAATGGTGCATACTCAGGTAAATTAGAGAAGAATAATTGCCCGGGGTTGTTGTACCATGCAACAAAAATATATGGAATTGTTTCATCGAACTCTCTTAATAATCTTTCGTGTTCATCTGATGCTTTCTCTTTTCCCGGATACCTGGTTACCTCCATAGGTATAAGAACTACATTCTTAAAAGGAGTATCTTTGTTCAAATAACCGTGCTCCAGTTCACTGATCATTGCAAAATTATTTGCTTTTTCATCCGGACTCTCATCCAGTGTAGATAAAATACCAAAAAGAGTTATATCTGCCGTCGGTTGAATGGTTTTCAGCTTAGTAGCTAAATCGAAAGCCATACCACTTCCAGTCCCTCCCCCCAGACCTACTATGATATCTACCTGGGCAGTTAGAGGTAAATCAAGATCAAATAGTCCCTGACTTAAAGCTTTATAATAAATAGCTTTGCCGATCGCTCTTTTTCTATAAACACCTTTAGAGAAATTCAATTCTTTAAAATTCTCGCGATTGATGACCTTCTTATACCAGTCATCTCCAAGCTGGGGGTCATTTATCCACCATATCGACGCCCCGGTAGCTTTTTTAACATTTTGTTCAATGCCAATAAGATCATATGGGCTTTGTAAAGTCATCTCTTTTGTTAATAAAGAGTAAGATATGTTTATTCTGCCAATATTTTTATTTGCAGAATTCGGATCGGATCTATATTCGTCTCCTATTTTATCGATGCTCTTATTTATTTTTTGGATCCTCTCCAGATCATTATTTTCTTCATCGATTGCCGTATCTATAATCCTAACCTCAACTGTTGTGGCTGTAAATTTTGGCTTTATTATCTCCCTGAGGATCCACTCTTTCTCTAATGTTGTATATATAAGATCTTTTCCAGCTCCACCTATTGCAAATATGTATCTAGGAAAGCTCATATTTTGTATTTCCGGCATTATTTCCACCTTCCTTTCTAGTCTTCATTATCATCAGAATATTGCTTTCTCGATCCCAGCAAATAACCAATTATAAAACATATCAATATCGATATTAAAAAAATGATATTAAGCCACGTATTATTTTTTATCTCTATAAAACCGAACAATAAAAGATTATTCGGTAACTGGATATTTTTCATATCATTGGCCAGAATTTGCGCATCGTTCACCAATCCAAGGTCAAACAAATTCCTGGTTTCTTTTTTCAAATCATCAAGTTGAGACCAGCTGATTTGCTGTAAAGAATTTTCAAAATTTTCCTTTTTTAAAATTATAAGGTCAAAAGATTCGATCCCTGTTAATTTGTCATCTGCATGGATTTCATAGAATTTTAATTTTGTATTATCAAATTTAGTAATAATAAGACCGCTATCACCACATTTAATATTATTCCCGGCGTCAGGAGCTTTACCAGAAATAGTCACATAGATAAATTGTCTGTTTAATGAAGACAAGTTCAATGTTATTTTTTGCTGGTACCTGTTTTCATTTATAAATGCATTTAATTCGCCAAAATCATACAAAGGTTTATCCCCTGCCGGAATTAAACTCGTATCTATAGTTAGCAAATTGTTATTTTGAAGTTCTTTAATTTCGACGGTTAGATTTATTTGATCTCCTTCACGGAGGCTGGAAGGCAAAGTTCCGGAAGTAAGCTCAACAGTCGCAGCAGAAGAATTACTTATGAAGAAAATAAATAATGCCAATAAAATGATTTTTTTATTAATTATTAAATTGAAATGATTTATTTTCATTAGATCTCCATTTTTTCCATTACTTCCGGTGCTTCTTCGTTTGGAGCATCAGATATTGCTGCGGAGATGTGTCTGCCTATCAGGAGTCTGCCTGTCAATTTCGCTTCTTGAGGATATTTGAATCCTTTCCAGAGTCCCAGAAGTTTTGATGTACTCCCCGGAATCCACATGAATCTGAGTATACACGGCATACACTAACCTCCAATGCTATGTATGTAATAAGGCGATATAAATATGTTGACATCACTCTTCTCAACTTATATAGATATCGTCTGTAATTACGCTTTTTTACTTTGTTAGCGATGTCTTTCTCCGGCAGCTTACACTACTGAAGACTCTGATAGGCATTCCGGGCTGTAAGAGAAATCATCCCAGCCCGTACATATCCTTCAACCCGTGCCCCGTAGCAAGTGCCACAACAGTACCGGATAACCCCTTTTTCACCACGCCCGCATAAGCCACCGCGCCGCTTGGCTCCACAAAAATCCCGTTCCTTGCAAGCTTATCCCGCGCAGCAAGCGCCTCCTCGTCAGAAACCCGCAATGCAAAGCCATCCGAATCCCGGATCGCCCGAAGCGCCGCAAGACCATCTATCGGGTCTCCGCACGCTATAGCCGTTGCTACAGTCTTTGGATCGCGGACAGGGATTATCTCATCAAGCTTATTCTCCCATGCATGGACCACGGGAGCGCATGCCTCGACCTGCACACCTATTATACGGGGCACCCTGTCCGTTATCCCCACAAGCGCAAGCTCCCTGAAAGCCTCATAGATGCTCCATATAAGCGTGCCGTTCCCCACAGGCACAACAACATAATCTGGAACATGCCAGTACAACTGGTCGGCGACCTCAAAACCTACCGTTTTAGTTCCCTCGCTGCGCCAGGGGTAATCCCCTGTCAGGAACGAGTCGCTATTGGAAATAACATATTCTTCAGCCTGCTTTATTGCAACCGAGTAATCCCCTTCCACAGCAACCGTTTCTGCGCCATATGCTTTTATCTGCGTGATCTTTTCTTTTCCGGCTATATCAGGGATGAAAACCCTGCACTCAAGCCCGGCATAAGCTGCATATGCTGCCACAGATGCGCCCATGTTGCCTGTCGAAGCCAGCGCGACCCTGTGTTTCCTGAACTCAAGCGCTTTTGTAATCTCAAGGGAAGAGCCCCTGTCCTTGAAAGAACCTGTCGGGTTTGCTGCTTCGTATTTTATGAGCAAACGCCCGTTTTCCCCGAGCCTTTTGTTCTCAAGCAGGGGAGTGCCGCCTTCTCCCATTGTTATAATCCTGGACAGGTCTTTTACAGGCATGAACGCCCAGTATTTCCAGTGCGTGGGCTTTGCGCGCATAAAATCATCGCGAAGTATGACCTTCTGTATAGCCCTGTAATCATATTCCGCATCAAGGGCTCCGCCGCATTCGCACCTGGGGATAGGGAGCCTCTCTATCTCATGGGGTTTATGTATTCTCCCGCAGCGAAAACACCTGAAACTGGTAACATAGACCATGATGGTTAATTCACGCGCTTTTGTTAAATATTATTCGGGGAAAGATTACAAATGCTAATTTTATACAGTCGGGTTCTGTCAGATGTTCAGATAATATAAGTAATAATGTACATTATCTAAATGTATATTATACAAATATATATAATTCCAGTAGAAATAAAGGGGATGTACAAATTTCACACGCCCATGTTTCTCTGAAGCTTTTACTTCACACAACCTTCATACAGCTCTCAAGCCGCCTTGTTCTCTGTGGAATCTGCGCTCCATCTCATTTTATCCTTACCCCGTAAATCTCCCGGCCACCGAAGATTAAAAAATTTACACTCATCACTTATAAGTATAACTTTTTTCAGTATATATTAGGGGTGAGTGGAAATGTTAGGTAAAAATTCAAGAATAGTTATTGGAGCAATAATTGTATTGCTCCTGATAGTTGTGGTGTATGTAGTTGCGCAGCCTCATGTTAGCCAGAATCAGGGCCTGAATTCCATGGACACTGCAACAGCACAATCTGGTGTATCAGATGGTAGGGTCATCCCAGGCTCAACAGCGGTAGCAACAACACAGCCAGCAGCATCAAACTTACCGGCACAGGGGCAGCCACCAGAGACAGAAAATACAACGGCCATAAAAATTATAGCTTATAAAATTGCAGCTTATGGAAATTCACCGTCTGCAGGATTCAATTTTGGAAGCAGCAGCCTCGATAGATACTGCGTTTATAAATTGCAAGACGAGAATAAAAATGCGAGTATTCAAACACATGCAAAATATTGGATGGATTATATAGCTGTCACTCTTGAAGGAATGAATAATATATCAGAATTTGAGCATCGATATAATCTCACACAATCCAACTGTGTGGAGAGATTAACGAAGATTACAAATAATATGACGAATACAAGTAACGGTTCTGTGGAGAATGCGGAAAAGGGTTTGGTCACAGTGAAATAAGCGCCTGAAAGTATAGTGTTTTAATGCAAAACTAATGCTGCTGTCCGATAACCCATCGGGGTAATCTCACTGTAGAGAATCTCATCGCAAAGAGCGCAAAGGACGCAAAGAATATTGTTGCTGTACTTTGCGATCTTTGCGTCCTCTGCGGTGATTGAGTCTCCTGAAGCCCCTAGGCGGTTGCCGGACATTAATCCTGAACAAAGCTAATCAACCACGGAGGACACAGAGAGCACAGAGAGTTGTGGTTTTTTGCTCTGTGTCCTCTGTGAACTCTGTGGTTTATATATGATTATCAGATGTTATGCGGGAGGCTATATGTTTCTGCGAGGGCGCAGGGAAACAAGAGGCGCATACGCATAGGTTTTATCAGGGCGGGCAGGCTCCAAGTGCGCCGGATATATTCTTCTGCTTTCGGGAGGATTAATGTATCGCATTATGCCCGAATTGTGAATATGGCGATAATTGAACGGTAGTATAACCTTCCTTGAGATGGACTCTTTATGAGAGAGATAATTTGTAATATTTCGAAAGTTTTATTGCCAAGTATAGTAGAAAATGGTCGCTTTCTTTCAATTCGAGGATTATTAGGAAAGACTTATAGACAAAAACGCTATCAACAGGACTATGCCTTAAGTCAGGGGTTTGTGACTGAAAACGATAAGAGTATGTGTATCCTTAAGAATATCTTAAACCAGTACAAAGATCGAGGCATTAAAAATGGGCACGGATAAAACTAGAAAAAAGGATAAACGGATAAAATGTCTAGTAAATCCAACCGAAGAAGAGATATTAACACGAGATCCATTGATTGCATTTTCATTTTATTTATCTGGTCGGAATAACGTTCTTTTATCAGTATCAGATGAAATTATTGAAAACCTTGATAAAGGTTTTACAAATA
>CABMIB010000078.1 GCA_902386135.1 uncultured archaeon | reverse complement strand
TGCTAACATTAACACTGCCAATGCAACTGCTGTTATTCTTTTACTCATTATTCCTTACCTCCATATTTTAATATGGTTTATGTTCTCCTTCGAGATGCCGAATTCACGGCAAGAGTGATAATTGTACGTAAAGACAGGATTTCCATCCTGTCTCCATCGCTAAACCGCCTTTGCATAACCGCTGCTATTAGCAGACGGTAATCAAAGCCGACTCATCACTCTCTGTTAATCCCACTGTAGAGTACATACCCATTAAATCAGGCTGTACTTAAATCTGTTTTGGTCGCTTTTACGAAAAAACATGCATGCCTGGGCACAATTGACGATTAAAGGTTCACTTATTGTCGAAGACTTACTTTGTGTGCGTGAGGAACTGTCATTGATGAAGCCTATGAAAACCCAATGCATTAGCTTTTTGATGGGATTTGCTAGTATGTCATTCCCTATGTTTTTCAATAACCTAAAGATCTAACCGCCTTGTAGTTATTATATAAAATCGCTCTTATCCCATAGGTTATAAAATTCCTGCTTTTTTCAGCGCTTTGCGGATGCCGCCAAACCGGTACGTATATACTTGCCGGGCAGGCATGTTGTTGTACTTGCCAAGGTCATACCATGCAGGTGGCCTGCCTAATTCTTTTGTCTTGTTCCTGAGCATGTCAAGTAGTTCAGTGTCAGTATACTTTACTGATCTGCCTTGTTTCCTAGGGAGCAGGCCTACTTTTTTACAGGCTAACTGAAAACTTCCAAACCGATATACATATGTTGAAAAAGATGGCATGTGAGGATCTGAATTCAACTCGTCCTGTGTAGGAATCCTGCCCAAATCTTTTGCTTTTTCTTTAAGCATATTAAGCAATCCCTCTTTTGTATACTTGATGCATGTTCCAGCTTCATGTTGTAATTCAAGGTCGTTATACTTTTTAGACCTTCTAAATCTATTAGGCGTTAAACTGGCTTCCTTGAGGGCTTTAGTTATGCTTCCGAACATAGTATAATATGTGTAAACAGATGGCATTTCTGGGTCGTTGTTTATATCTTTACATTTGGGTGTTCTCCTCAGCTCTCGCTCCTTTACTTGAAGTCTCGTGAGAAGCTCCTCCTTATTATATTTTTTATAGTTGTTAGTTAAGTTCATCTGCTCTCCCCTATATTAAAGAGTAAGTTTATGTTGCTTAAATTCTTCGCTACTTTTATTTTTCACCACGTTTGCTACGTCCATTGCCAACCATGACCCGTCGATACCTTTCAATTTGTCGTATTTCAGAAGACCCCGCTTCCAAAGTTCGTCTGGAATACGCCAGCCACCGTCTTTCACTACAAGTCCCATGTTTACTCCCCCAATTCAAGTTCTGACTTGTAATTATTTGAGGGTCATATGATATTAACCTATTGGGACAGGCTCTTAGTGGATGATGTATGATATAACTCTGAAGCCCTCGTAATTCTTTTTGAATTGCATCCCTGCGCCTGAAAAATAAAAATTAGACCAACTAAACCTATGGAAATCCAAAATCATCGAGCATCCAGGGGATGCCCCGCACCTTCCAGAGGCTGTCCGACAATTACTCATAGTAATAAAAATTAAGAAAAATTTTTCTCCTTTTTCGATTTAAAGCCCTAATACGCCTTCTTTTTTTCAAGGTTTTGAATTATCGGACAGCCTCCTTCCAGTGTGGGGTCGATGACTGAAAGAAAAAACTCATGCTCCCAGGAGGCTATGGAATCGGAGGTACCTTTTTTGATTATTTAAGGCGTGAACCGTATTGAATAGAACAGTTATATTTTATAAAAAATGCCAAAGTTGATTAATAATGGATTTTTACAAATTCTAAAAAAATAAAAAATCTTATTAACTTCTTGAATATACTCTTAGTTAACAGTTAATTCAAGGTCAATCGTCCGAAAAGAATCTATGTACGAATCCATACACCCAAGTGTACAAAACATTTTTTCCTTGATGCGATTCTTAAGAACGTATATTTTCTTGCTACAATTAGCACATTCGACTTCGACTATTTCCAAGATTAATCACCTCTTTACTGCATAAGTATCAGTTCTCACTATCTTGATTATTATAAGTATAATCAATTGAAATTTGGTTATAGCCACTATGTATTATAAAAATGTCTATGGTTTTTATGAGTTAGCATAGTTTAATTTTGTTTTTAGAAGATTATAAAACGTTTTTTGACGTTTAATTAAAATAAGACTGCTCTGAGTGTAGCATATGATGAAAGGCATGGCTGGGATGATTAAAATCCAGCCAGTGCAGGCCGTATCAATTAAAATATAGAAGAAAAAGATTGCTTGATTTAATTGAAGCGTCTGGAAACTTCCTTGACTCTAAATAATCTTCACTCTATTCAAAGGTTTTATATATTAAATTTACATATTATGCGTGGGTGTAAGAATGAGACTAAGTAAAACAAACCTTATAATAATCGGGATTGTGCCAATTGTTTTCGGTCTGGTAATAATGTACAACTTCTGGACAGCCATTCAAGAATTGTATCCGCGGGGCATGACAACATACCTTGTGTTTGACCAGCTTGTTGCCATCGGCGCGGCAGTGTTATTGGGCGCTTCTATCTACTGGGGCATACTTGTGTACTACATATATCTCCTGCAGGAGAACGAAGTGCTTATCCAGAACAACTTCTCCCAGCTCGCGGGAAGCGGTACAAAACATCTTGAGAGCGCCAAAAAGCTGATCAATCAGGTGCTTGTAGATATTAAAGCCAGTGAAAAGCTGAAACCTCAGTAAAGGCACAGGCGGGAAATACCGCTTTTCCTTCATATTTTTATTTCTATCTGGTTTACAGAGTTGCCTTTTCTCTCCCCGGTTTCGACGTCGGCATGATCAAAAAGCAAAGGGCTGCCTATTATTTTAAAGTTATTGTAAATTATGTATAGCTTTTCTATATTTCTGCCCGATATACCGGCTCTTAATAGCTTTACTCTTTCTTCTGGGGTTTCTAACATCCACTTCCACCTTTCATTAACCCTTACCTTTTGATTATATAAACAAGCTGCAGATAAATAAATGTTGCGTTCGGATCTCAAAAATAGATGGTTCTCAAAAATAGATAATAGTATAAGTCCAAAAGACCAAATAAGAACCGGAGTGATAGCTTTGAGCAAAGTAATATTCAAGGATGCAAAAATCACAAGACCTCAGGATGCCCAGCCTGAACAGATAAAAAGGATTTTCCCTCATATCTCGCCCGTAAGAAAAGGAGATATAGTGGCGATAAAGATCCATCCCGGGGAATACGGGAACACAACTCACGTAAGACCAGTGGTTGTAAGAACCGTGGTTGACCTTGTAATAGAAGCTGGAGGTATACCTTTTGTTACAGATACTACCACATTATACAGGGGCATGAAACTCAATGCCGCCGACCTGGTAAAAGGAGCGGCCATGAACGGTTTCACTCACGCGAGCATGAACGCGCCGTTCATCGTGGCGGACGGCTTGAGAGGGAATGATGGGAGGGAGATCGACCTCAACGGGGAAGTGCTTGGCAGTATTACGATAGCTTCGGCAATTGCGGAAGCGGATTCGATGATAGTGGTGTCCCACGGCAAGGGGCATCCTGCATCAGGATTTGGCGGCGCTGTGAAACACCTTGGCATGGGATGTCTTGACAGGGCAGGTAAAATAAAGGTACACGAGGTGGGCAAACCATCCATCGATCCTGAAAAATGCGTGCAGTGCGGCGAATGCGTGGAGATATGCCCGTGGGGTGCAATAACGCCGCCGGACATCGATCCTGTAAAATGCTGCGGTGAGCTGTCCTGCGCCGATGCGTGCTCCCGGGAGGCTATCATTCCGCCCCCGCTTGCATCGGAAAAAATGCAGGAAAGGCTGGGAGAAGCAGCATTCGGACCTGTAAAAGCGCTGAAAGGGAGGATCGGGTATATCAACTGGGTATACGACCTGACGCCGGGCTGCGATTGCTTTAACTTCTCAGGCGAGAAGTTCGTTGAGGATATCGGGATACTCGCCGGCTGCGACCCGGTGGCTCTGGATTCAGCCACTATTGACCTTATCAATGAAAGGCTGAGACCGGACGGCAGCTCGATAAATACAGTGTGGGGCGTTGACCCGCGGATACATATTGAAGCAGCCGAAAAAATAGGATGCGGCAGCCGGGAATATGAAATAACGGACTGAACACGGAACCGGCAATGTAATGACTCAAAGACGGTGCCGTTTCAGAAGTAACATTCCAATAGCTATGCTTATCAGCCCGGCGGGTAAGCCAAAAACAACCGAAGACACCATAACTACTCCGCCAAAGACAAGGCCGGCAGAAGATGGGAATTTAAAAATAAGGAAAAGAAGGGGAACCGGGAAAACAATAAATTCCATCCCTATTCCCATGAACGTCCATGCCAGTATTCCTTTGATATCGTTCAGCCGGTTCAGTCTTAGTGCTATCAGGGGCGCTGCCACCAGCAATGAGGAAATAAAAATCAAAAGCGGAACAATGTTCCGGACAGGTGGCGAAAAAAGAGACGGCAGGAACATCGTTATAAGAACAAGAATGACGATCAACCCTGTCGAAAGCACCATGCCGCATGCTGCGGAGAATATCGATTTTCTGGAGAACATATACTCAATCTTTCTTAACATGGATATCCATCTGGTTAAAGGGGATCTCTATGCCCTCTTCCCTGAACCTTACGAACATCTCTCTTAAAATCCAGTCAACAACAGGATGCCTGTCATCATAGTGCCTGATCCATACAAGGACTTCAAAATTCTGTGAAGAAGCGGCGTATTCCGTGAACCTGACAAGAGGCTTCGGGTCGTTGAGGACAAGGGGTGTTTTACCGGCTATGTCAAGCAGTATCCCGTCCACTTTCTTCGGGTCTGTTCCGTACGCGACGCTTACCGGTATTTTGACCCTTACCGTAGTATCGGGGATCGCGTAATTTATTATGTTATCGTTGATAACCTTGGAGTTGGGTACAGTGATAATAGTGTTATTCAGTGTTTTTATTTTCGTATACCTGGGTTTTATCTCATAGATATCGCCATAAACCCCGCCGAACTCGACCCTGTCCCCGACTTTATACAGTTGATCGAGGGTGATGGCCACACCCCCGAATACGTTTGTGAGAACGTTCTGCGCCGCAAGCGCAAGAGCCAGGCCTGCAATGCCCATGCCTGTGAGAAGAGGCGTTATCTCGTACCCTATTACTTTGAGGGCGATCATAATTCCGATTAGCCAGATGATATACATCACGGACATATCCGCAAGCGCTACAAGCCTGTCGTCCATCATGCTCTCTGTCTTGGAAGCCCATTCGTAGCCGTACTCCCTGACTACCTTTTTCGCAAGTGTTGCCACTACCCATGTCCCGAAAATCGTAAGGATGAACTTCCTGTACTGGTAGTTCGCATCTTCTTTGTTTATCAGCTCCACTAAATACGGGGTCTGGTGGACGGCATAATAGATACCGGTTACAAGTATCAGTATATAGAGAGGCTTTCCGAGGGCATTTAAGATGATATCGTCCAGTTTTGTCTCTGTCTTTTCTGCTTTCTGGCGAAGCTTTCCAAGTGTAAAATTGGTAATGTTGGCGATCACAAAACTTGACGTCAGAGTGATAAGTGGTAGTAGAAAACCCTGGATTTCCATGGATAGCCCAGATGAATGGATGGTCTAAAATATCTTTCTGTGGTAACTGATTATATGCGCCAGAGAGAACAAATCAAATATCACAACTTACTTATACATTCTCATCTGTATGAGGGATAGTGATATAATGAAAAAGTTCGCAATTTTTTCTCTTATTGCCCTGATATCTGGCGTAATATTATTCAGCGGCTGTATTGACCAGAGAACAGCAGTTAAAAGTGGGGACACGGTCTCTGTTGACTATATTCTAACATCTGACGGGAAGATTTTCGATACTTCCATTGAGAGCGTTGCAAAAGAAAATAATATAGTTAAGCCTGCGTATGGACCGCTTAATTTTACTGTCGGAAAAGGCATGGTTATTAAAGGATTTGATAAAGGTGTTATTGGGATGAAAGTAGGGGAATCAAGAACCTTAACGATCCCTCCTGAAGAAGGTTATGGTCCGGTCGACCCCAGTGCAATCCAGGCATTTCCTATAATACAGAATCTGAGTGCAACAAAAAATTATTCAAAAATCATTGAAGTTCCATCCAGCCAGTTTGAAAGTACGTTCGGTCAGGGGCATAAAATCGGTGATACGGTTCTATACCCGGACACGAATATTCATTTTACGATCCAGAATATCACATCGAATGTATCACTATTATTTAATCAGACAGTCGGATACAAGATATGGTTTTCAGGAGCACCATGGAACGAGACCATAGTAAAAATAGATAATAAGAATTTTACAACGAAACCTGATGTGAAAAAGAATGAAATTATCCAGCTTCAGGGCGCTCCGTGGAACAGCACTGTGATCGATGTAAACGATAATATCACCCTGAAGCACAATGCTATTCCGGATACGAGCGTCCCGACTATGTTCGGTAATATCAGGGTGCATTTCAATGAGACCTCTGTGATACTTGATCATAACCCTGAACTTGCAGGCAAGACACTGATATTTAATGTGACTTTAAGGTCAATTAACGAGGGCAAGAAATAGGAGTGAAACATGAAAGTAACAGTAAGTCTGATTAAAGCCGATGTGGGCGGCTTTCCCGGACATGCAAGTGTGCATCCGGACATGATGGAGACCTGATTAATCACGTTCCCTTGCTTGTAATCCAACAAAAAAGGGAACGGAATTTTATAAATCGTATCTTTCTTAGTTTGTGATTTTAGTTCGTGGTATCAAGAACCCCACCGCCTTTTAAAGCGGAATGAATTGATACCATCGTTTTTAATAGGAGTCCGTAATCAGGACAAAGCAGTCTTTACGAAATGATTAGCTGGAGTCTTAGATTCACTTGATGTAATTGCAATGGAGCCTAACAAAACTGAAAAAATTAGATATTTCATTGGACGATATACCATCACCATTAACTCCTTCTAATAGCTATTTATCTATATCCCGTAAACCTGGGCTCTGTCAACTTTCTATGAAATTCTGGCATGCTAATAACATCATTGAGTGCACGAGCCGTTTCGAGCCCCTCCTTCACCGGAAGCCCCCAAATGTTTCTCCCATAAATAGCTCCTTCTGCCCCAGCTTTCATCAGGATTTCGGTCTGTTTTTTCAGAGTTTCTGTTGGATTCCCTGGCAGTTTTGGACCCCCTGAAAAAATAACAATGGAATACGGAGCAGCTTGAACAACGAGGCTTGCTCTGAACGATTCCTGTTCCATTGTCAATGCCGTCTCAGCATCCTTCGGTTCAAGGTATTTGTATGCAATCATACTTGAATTCTTTTTCGCCAGACTTTCTATGTATGCATCATATGCCCTTCGGTTGTCAGGTTTTATCTTTGAGGGATACTTGGTTTTTATTAAGTCCGCCCCCAACAAACCAGATGCTATTGAAACCGCATAATGTGTCCAGTACAGGCTATCTGCCTGCGTCATACCCTGAAACTCGCCATTTTTATCCTTCAATTGAATCTTTTCATCAAGCCCCGGACCTCGTGAATAAGCCCATACTACAGCTACCAAACCGACTTTATGAGCCTCTCTGATGATCTCTGCTGCTCTCTCCAGATCAGCTTTAATGTGCTCGCCACCCGGGTAAATGGTCAAGCCGATCGCAAATGCTCCGTATCTTAGTGCATCCTCTATAGTGCCTGCTGTTGACATTATTCCCGCGCTTAGCGGCTGCGTTATGTGTCCGTCGATTTTATATATCAATGGTATATCTGGTCTGAATAAGTGTTTTGATTGCCTGATATTACCAGGGTGCAGGACATAGCCAGAAAAATTGCCACTGTTAACTAATTCTGCTATTGCACGTATGTCTGCTGAGCCTTTTCCTCTCAGATTAATCTCTTCAGCGGTTGCATTGTCCCTTTCCCATAAAAATTCATGTCCAGGGCCATGCTCTGAGCTTTTCTGATCGAAGGGCATGAATAGGGCTGTTCCGTTTCCTGGACCATGAGAATAAAGCATGCGATAAAGGTTAGCTTCAACTCCTGCTTCCAGAAATTGCATATTTTCAAGCCTCGGTCGCACAGCCACATTATCAGCGACGCTAATATCTAAATCAACTTCATCGATATGTTTCTTGGAATTCATTAAGTTTTGAATGAAAGCCATGGTTATATCCCTCTTTTAATTCAGTATTTGTCTTCTTTTAATGCATTATTCGCTTATGTAATTAAATATTTTCGTGTTCATTGACAAAATTAGAAAAGTATCTTTTACCAATAAAAAATAACGCTTTATTACATTGATCTTATCCAATCATCAGCTTTTCAATAAGTTCAATCTCTTTCTTCCCGCCCACATAAATCGGCGTCCTGACATCGATGGACTGAGGCTTGATGGATAAAATATCGGTCTTCCCGTTGCTTATCGCTCCACCTGCTTCGGATATTATCTTCCCCATGGGATTTGCTTCAAATAACAGGCGCAACTTACCCTTTTCTTTATCTTTGAATCCCGGGTAAGTGAACACTCCGCCTTTGTGGAGAATCTGGTGTACATCTGCAACGAAAGAACCACTGAAGCGCAACTTATAACCATCTTTCTCAAGGGTTTCTATGAATTTAGCGTGCTGTGGCAGGTAATCTTTTCGGGGGGCACCGGGTGCGTATATTTTGCCGTCTGGAATTTTAATATCTTTTTCTTTCAGATTAAATGCTCCTTTCTCATCCATTACAAATTCATGTACACCGTTCCCGGTTGTTAAAGTAAGCGTAGTCAGGGGACCGTAAAGAATGTACATCGCTGCGATCATGGTAGCGCCTTTTTCCAGCACATTGCCCGGATAAATTCCGATGATTGTACCTACTGTCAGGTTAACATCAATCAAGGATGAGCCATCAAGAGGATCAATGACAACACCAAATTCGTTTTTAGGTTTATCAACTTCGATTGTATTTGGCTGTTCTTCGGTAGCTATAAATCTCACTAATCTTGATTTTCTTAAACTATTAACTAAAACATCATCTGCCCATTTATCCAGAGCCATCTGCTCTTCGCCGTAGATATTAATGGTGCTTTCAGCATTCTGCGTTTCCTTCGGTCGAAAGAAAAATCCCTTTTTTATTTCATTAGCCTGCTCGCTAAAAAAAAGTATTAAATCGGATAATTTTTTATCAGTGTTAATCTCATAAAGAAACTCTTTTAATCTGATTGATGTAATTTTCTCACTTCCTCGTATGCGGCTGCCGGGATTCGAACCCGGGTTAGAGGCTGTTTCCCGCCTTTGGAAAGGTCGATGGGAAGCCCCTGTCATAGCCGCTGGACCACAGCCGCATTTTGACTTATTTTCGTTTGTAATACGGGTCAAGCAATATATGGTTTATGGTTTGAGTCTTATCCGGGATACCCCGGTAGTTACAATATCAGCATCTCAAGCCCCAGCACCACACTCGCGCCCAGGATAGCTATGGGAGTCACGAACAGCCCTATCTTCAGTATCTCCGTCATTGTCGTGCTCCAACCGTACCTGCGCGCGCTCTCAAGCCAGAGGATTCCAGCAAGCGCACCGAAAGTAGTGAAATTGGCGCCCAGGTTAGAGCCAATGACAAGCGA
The DNA here is from genome assembly GCA_902386135.1 of uncultured archaeon. Taxonomy (GTDB): domain Archaea; phylum Halobacteriota; class Methanosarcinia; order Methanosarcinales; family Methanoperedenaceae; genus Methanoperedens. The sequence continues at coordinate 2,112 of CABMIB010000078.1, read as the reverse complement.
GTATGCCATTGCCGTATTCATCTGTGCAGGCAAACCCGCGTGCTGGACTATCGAAAGCATCATGGCTGTCATGGGGATATTATTGACAAGATTGCACAGGAAGGCAGATAACAATGATACCGAGAATATGGCTGCCATAACATTATCGCTTATTCTTGAAAACATCAAATCCCCGGCAAAACCTGAAACTTCACCCACCTCAAGACCTTTTACAACGATAAAAAGCCCGATAACAAAAAGTACTACGTTCCATGAAACCCTTTTCAGCCTGTAAACAGCGCGGCGCTCGGCAATTAGCAGGATAAGAGCTCCGATTAAAGTCACGACCGACAGAGGTATTTTCAAGTAATTCGCAACGCCTCCCAGTACGATGACCCCGAGCAGCACTGCAAGACCAAGTACGACAAACGATTTATTCTTTAATCGGACCCTGCCATCACCTGTGGATTTGAAACTCCCGGGTATCTGCTTCCTGAAAATGTATTTGATCAAATAATAATTCACAAGAGCTGCCGCCAGTGTAGGAAGGAGCATATACTTCGTGAACCCGAAATAATCGAGCTTGAAGCTGTCCCCGATAAGGATATTGGTAAGATTCCCGATATACAGGAGCATTGAAAAGGTGTTGGCAGCAAAAAATGACATATACATGTAAGGCTTGGGATTTATCTCAGCGTTCCTGCAGAAAATCAGGATTATAGGGGTTGTAGTAAGGATAACTACATCGTTGCCTGCAAAGAGCGATATAAGGGAGACAACAAGGAACGTATAAAGGAACAGCCTCTCTCCGTTATTTTTTGATGCGTGTATCGCACGGGATGCGCAGTACTCGAAGAACCCGTAATCGTCAAGAAGGGTTGAGATCACCATCAGCGTCGCGAGGATGATGACGACATTCCATGTGGTCACAAGAGGCTGAGGCATTTCCACAGTGGAGATACCCAGCGCTTCCAGTACGTGATGTGGTTTTAACAAAAAAATTATCGTGAGGCCTGCACCGATTAGGGCAGCGTGAGCTTCGTTGATTCTTTTCGGCTTTATGACTATAAGTGTATAGGTTAATACAAAAACAGCAATTGCCAGAAGCTGAATCAATTGTATCTAAACGGGTCTAAAGGCGCTCTTCCCTGAATTCTTTGCATCCACGATTGGTCTCGTACACATTTTTCTTAATCAGGGTACAGGAACCGTCATATTGCTCTCTATTACTTCCTTTTACTTTTGTTGAGAAGTATCTGCAATCAACACAATACTTCAAGATTCATCCTCCGAAAAGTATTTTTCAACATATTAGTATTTAAGTCTTTCTATAAACCACGCTAAATTCAATATTTCCATTATAAAATAAATTCCCCTAATAATGTTCTCACTAAAATTCTGATATATCCAATCTCATTAATAAAGCTTACGAAGAATTCAGGCAACATATTATATAAATCACGACAGTGTACAAAATTTTTCGCCATGTGATATAATTCCTGATAAGTTATAATTTAATTGCCTCTTTACTTCTACCATAATTATAAAGATTTACCATGACTGAACGGATAAGTATTATCTTCTCAAGAGAAAAAATTATCGGACATCCGGCAGTATTGCAGTTCGTTCTACAATTTAAGACCTCTTCGAACCGGAGGATATGTTACGTATAAAGCATTCCCAGCGATGGAGGGCAGGTTGTCAGAGAAACTATTGAAGAACAATCCCCATTATATTTAAGATAAGTTCAGCATAAAGATATCAGGATGAGGTTTGATGAAATCCTCAGCACTCACGTAGTCATAGGCGGGGTTAAACACATACCTTACCCGGGGGCATGTCCAGAGGCATCGGTCATCAGAGAATGTGACTACAGGGTACATGAGGAAATCCACGACGCCAACCATGATATGTGCGAAATCGGCTTTAATGGTTACTTTGCCTGCGGAGAGGAAAGACCGTGCATGTATGCCGACAGACCTTCCATGTGCCCGGTTTTCACGGCCTCATGCCTGGATTGCGAACATATAGATAGATGCGACCGGGAGATGTTTTTCGTAGCACTGACACTTAACCCCGCAGAGACATCCCTGGAGCGGGCGACTCATCCTCTGTACCGCTGATATGCGTGCT
>CABMIB010000077.1 GCA_902386135.1 uncultured archaeon | reverse complement strand
TGAAGAGGTTTATAATTCAAAACGTCTTCATTCATCGATCGGTTATAAATCGCCAGTCGATTTTGAGAAGACGTTATGTTTAAATATACCACCTTAACTAACTGTCCACTCGAAGGGGCGCAGTCCATGGATTTCGCTGTTAATAAATCTTAGTGTTTGACATGTCAATTTTCAAAAGCGACGGCTCCCGTAACTGGTTTAAGCTCATAGTCTTGCTTTAACTTCGTCTGCCTGGTATCGCAGCGTCACTACCCTGCTCCTGCCGCGGGAACCTTTTCCCGTAAAATCCGCGTCAATAAGCTTGAGCGCTCCGAGTTTATTCAACAGTTCATAGAACCGCGTGTACCCGAGGCTTGTCTGCAAATGGAATTTCTCATAAAGCTCACCGGAATTAGCCTGCTGCATCTCAGATATCATGCCAAGCAGGATCTTTTCATCTTCTTTCAGCGACCGCATCATATAGGAAAGATGCACAAGCCGCGATTTCTCGTAGGCTGACTCGATATCCTCAATAGATATCGTCCTGCTCGCCCGGCGTTCGGCATTAAGACCTGAGCGCTTGAGCAGGTCTATCCCCACGCGCAGGTCGCCCAGGGCAAACGTATGTTCCGCGATCCTGTCCAGCACGCTATAGTCGAGCACGCCGGGATAAAATCCGAGCCTTGCGCGGCTGGATAAAATGTCCATGACCTCTTCCCTTGTGTACTGCGGGAACCTGACCTCTTCAGGCAGGAATACGGTTTCGACTTTCGGGTCAAGTATATGCGGCACGCCCGTATCGCTCAGTATGGCGATAACACCCACGCGCGCCCCTGGATGCGTCTCATGCGCCCGCAGCAGAGAGTACAGCACGTCGTTGACCTCGTTCTCGTAGAACAGGAAGTTCATATCATCAAGCGCGACGACGAGCACTTTCTCATGCTCTGCAAGATATTTTGCCACTTCGCTGAATACCTTTTTGAAAGAAACGCCGGATGTGGGAGGAGCATAGCCGATGAGTTTCTTGAATATCTGCGAAAAGACAGCATACTTTGTTGAATTCACCTGGCAGTTCACAAGCACGGGAACGACTTTGGGCGTATGCTTCTCTATCTCCTCAAAGACCTTGACTACCGCGGTTGTCTTGCCCGTTCCCGGTGAGCCGATACACAGGCTGTTCAAGGGCCGCGCTCCAGAGAGGGCAGGGCGGACTCCGTACATCAGGGATTGCAACTGCACATCCCTGTGCAGGAAATTCTCAGGGATATGGTCAAGCTCGAAAAGCTCGCTGTCCTTGAACAGGGTCTGGTCCCATGCAAGCAGGTCTTTCATAGAGTTGTATTACTTTCACCAAGCTTTAAATAAGCTTTCATGAGGTGTTGTTAACATACACTTACCCTAATATCCAAGTAGCCTTTTGGAGTAAATTTTAGGCTGAATTAATTAAATTACTGCAACAAGTTATCGGACACTGACTTGAGATATTATCTTTTAAGAAATATGTCAAAAGAATTAAGACGTGACAGGCATACGGTATCGATACTAAGCGACCATATAATGTTCGCTCCCAAATACAGTGAAAGGATACTGGAAAGTGATGTGGCAATTGTCGCCGAAGGTATTATCTGTAAGACCTGCAAGGGGATGGGTATTGAGACACAAGATCAATATCATGCAAAAAACGTTATGTACAGGCCTCGTCCTTAAGTCCGGGATTTGTGACTGAAGACGATAGGCATTCTCGTGCATCAGGTAGAATATCTTGAACCAAAATAACAATCGTGACGGTAAAAATGGGGCGTGGATATGATTCCGTGATAGCTAAGAAGTTCGTTAAATGTTTAATATTGATTGTGAAAATGGGAGTGTTCTATATTGTAGCCATTTTATTGAGGAATTCTGATCTTAATTCTCTTACTAATTTCCTTAAGTGATACGAAGGATCTGTCTTTAACTCTACCTAAATAACACTCACCTTCATCTTTTAAAGCACTTTTTAATGGCTCGATTGATTCTTCGTTTCCTATCTTCCCGAGAGCTCCTGCTGCACGACATCGAACTGCTACGTCTTTATCATTAGCGAGAGCTTCAATCAGAGGTTTAATAGCCTTTTCGTCTCCGATCTGTTCAAGAGAATATGCTGCACCGTTTCGAACTTCCACTTCCGTATCATTAGTAAGGGCTTTAATTAGCGGTTCAATAGCCGTTTCACCTCCGATATCCCCAATTCGAAACGCTGCCATAATTCGGACTTTTACATCTTCATTATCGAGGGCTTTAATTAGTATTTCTATAGCTTTCTCGCTTCCTATATGTCCAAGTGCTTGTACCGCCATTGTTCGAACTTCTACATCGTCATCACTATCGAGAGCTTCAATTAGCGGTTCAATAGCCTTCTCACTTCCTATCTCTCCAAGCGAATATGCCGCAATCCTTCGAAGATCTACTTGAGCATCATTAGAGAGGGCTTCAATTAGCGGTTCAATAGCTTTTTCATTTCCTATCTTTCCAAGTTCTAGTATCGCATTAAATCGAACACCTTCATTTACTTCAGTTTCGTTGAGACCTTCCATTATTAGTTCAATAGCTTTCTCGCTTCCTATCTCCCCAAGACTATATGCTGCTATCAATCGAATTTCCTTTTTTTCATCAGCATTGTTGAGGACTTCAATTAGCGATTCAATAGCTTTCTCGCTTCCTATCCTTCCAAGTACACTCGCTACGCTCTCTCGAACTTTCTTTTGTTTATCAGCATTGTTGAGGATTTCGATTAACAGTTCAACAGCTTTCTCACTTTCCATAGTCTCAAGCGCTTGTGTCGCCATAAATTGAACATCCCCTTTTTCATCAACATTGATGAGGACTTCAATTAGTGATTCAATAGCATTCTCATTTCCTATCTCTCCAAGCGCATATGCCGCCATAGCTCGAACATGTTCATGTTCTTCAGTATTATTAAGGAACTCAATTAGTGGTTCAACAGCCTTCTCACTTCCTATCGCTCCTAGCGCTTGTACTGCCATAGTTCGAACTTCTACTTCAGTATCATTAGCAAGAACTTCAATTAACGGTTCGATAACCTTCTCATTTCCTATCTCTCCAAGCGCCTTTGCTGCACTCTTTCGAACCTCCTTTTCTTTGTCTTTTAATTTTTCTATTAGAAAATCTACGATATGATCTGGTATTGGTTTTATGAGAGCAAGTACTTTAATGGTTTCTTTTTTGAGCTTTGAGAATTCCGATGTTTGGTAGAGATGCCATAAGTTATCAATTATCTCTTCTCTTAGAGAATTTTCTGTAAATTCCGCATACGCAATACATTTCCCAAATAATAAAAGGTTGCTGTAAAATATATCTTCCGGCAACACCTTTTGTGTTCTTCTAATAAGTGCAGTTGCATCTTTACTTATTCCAGCATAAAAAAGAATTGGTTCTTCCCACCAAGATTCATATAAATATTTAATAATAGTAGCTATTCCATCCTCTTGTTGTTTCAATTCCAATGCGGTGAAATATTCTTGGAAAGATAAGTGGAGAAAATCATAATTATCTCTTGAAATTTGCCGGAGAAGATAACTTCTTCGCCATATCTCATCTAGGAAGGGTTTTGCATCCTCTTCTTTCAGTTTGAGACGTGGAAAATGTTTGAGCATTTCTTCTAAGATTTCCCTTTCGGTCAATATTTTTTTATTGTGGCTATGTGCATAAAAAGCCAATTTTTTTAAAATAAATTCTTTCTTCTCCGAGGGGTAGATATTTTTTAGTTTCTTTTGTTTATCCCATTTGCTTAATAAAACTTCAGCACAGCGGTTGTAAAGGTCAGCTCGTCTTTGTGGTAACTTTTTATCTTCTTCATAAATAATCGCGATGATTGAAAGCTTTAATGGATTTCCCGCAAGTTCTTTTATTTGCCCATTTTCTAAAACAGCACTTAACATTGGTTTCGCTTTTTCGGCATTTGCCTTTCCGAACCAATTCTCTACAAACTGCTTTATCTGTTTATGATCAAATTCCATTAATTCTAATTTTGTGAAACCCTTGAGTTCATCATGGTAACCTGAGCTCCTTGATGTTGCAATTATCTGGTTTTTAGGATACTTTTTGATAAACTTTCGAATACGTTCTGCAATTTTATCCTGTTTTTCTTTAGTTGCCAATTCATCAAATCCATCCAGTAGAAGCTTACATTTACCATCCTTCAAATCTCTATTGATAAATTCTTTAGCTTTAGGAAATTGATATTTTTCAAATACAACGCCGATATACTCTTTCAGGTCTTTTCCGCTATCTGAGAATTCCTGCAATGTAATCGGTATAGGGATGTAGGTTTTTTCTTGCTTCTCAAGATTTTCTTTACAGTATTTTAGAGCAAGATGTCTTAGCAACGTAGTCTTACCAGAACCTGGAACACCTAAAATCATTACTTTATTATAATCTTTAACCACCCTCTCCAGATCGAATATTTTTGCTCTTGAAATTTTTTTCTCTTCAAAACCATTTCGTTTTTTACTTGGCAAATCACTTTCTTTTCCAAGGGAAACTTTCCAATCGTTATGATTTTCTGGTTCGATCAATCTTAGAGAAATATAAATATTTTCCAAAGGGACAGGTTCCTTCTGACCAAGTGCTGAGAAGTCTTTAATTTTTTCGAAATCGGTTCTCATTGCGTTAAAATATTTGTTACAGTAATCATATTCTTCCCAAAACGCAGAAGGCAGATTTTTTTCAAGAAGATAAACAAGTTGATGTCCATCGATATAAGTGACATCTCTATCTAGATGACTCCACCTAAGCACTGCTGAGAGAGATTGTTTTGCATCTTCCAAAAATTCGTTTGAAGTTAATACAACAAACTTATCGATATTTTTCTTCTTATTGTCACTTGGGTCGTTGAATTGCTCACCAAATGCTTCCAAGATTTGCCGGTTTATGGCATCATTGTCCTTTGTTTCAATTTTTGTTCTTTTTACTTGAACAGCTGTGTATATTCTTCTTCCATACTCATCCTCTTTATAATAAATGATATCTTTACCAAACTCTAAATGTTTATGCGTATACTGAATATTTTTGCAGCCCATACCGTTTGATTCATAAAGTGGAATTAAGAATTTTTTTGTAAGATCTCTCTCACTTAGTTTCTGTAACATTTGTAATTTTTCACTTCTTTCCATACCAATAAGTTCCCCTAAATTTAGAGATACAGTTTAATTATCTTACCCATTATATATTTTATTCGGTCTCTCTTTTTGTGCCCCCTTTCTATTGGCAAAATCCAAAATAACGAACCAACGATAGAAACTCCCATGCACCCGCGCTGTGATGCCCCGTCGATTTACGACGGGGTCCGTTACTAGGAAACAAATGATAGAGTTGCAGAAATCGCAGATATAGAACATTTATTAAAACTCCTCACCAATTACTCTGTAATGTTCCTTAACGCCCTCCTCTCAGCTTTCCAATACCTCTCATCAGTAATCCCTGCAACAATTATCGGCATCGTCCTGATGGAGCTGTTGATCGAGCTCGGCTGGATACAGAAACTTGGCTTTGTGACCGCGCCGTTCATGCGTTTCGGGCATCTGCGGGAAGAGGTGGGCGTGAGCTTCATGGCAGCCTTCGGCTCCCCTACTGCCGGGAATTCCATGGTTGCAGAGCTCAATAAAAAAGGCTTGATCGGCCGGACAGAAACCATACTCGCTTCCCTTGTTATCTCCTTTCCTGCAACATTTATCTTTGTCAGGGATTTGACCCCGGTTCTCATAATTTTACTCGGGACTACGGGACTGATCTATCTCGGTATCGTGGTGGCGGTGGGACTTCTCCGGACTGCGATAACTCTTGTTCTCGGGCGCATTTTGCTGCCTCCCAAAAAAACCAGCGGTTATCGGCAGGAAATAAGGAAGAAAAAATTCGGCGAGGCTTTTAAGACTGCACTTTCAGCTTCACGGGCACCGCTCCGGGGCATTATCCCTACAATGGTGATCGCTGCGATAATCGTGTTCCAGCTTATTGATATCGGATTTTTCGATATGATCTCGATGTACCTGAAAGGTTTACCTGTTCTGCGGTATCTTCCTCCGCAAGGCCTGCCTGTCATTGCAGCATGGTTTGCAAGTAACGTAGGGGCATATACGATAGCGGGCAGGCTTCTGGCTGAAGGGATACTATCTTCTAAAGAGATCGTGATTATCCTGTTAGTCGGAAGAGTCCTCTCCAGCCTTGTGCGCCTGAGATTCACGATACCTTACTATACAGGCATATTCTCCCCCGGCCTGGGGACGCAAATCATGTTGCTTGCAACATTGATGCAGGAAGGGCTGACGGTAGTTATAGTAATACTACTTGCTTTGTTCTGGTGAAAATTTACCTTGTATGATAATTAAAACTTTGAGTACAGCTTTTATGGATTAATGGACAAATGTATTATGAAGATAGCTTTGTTATCCTATTCAGGAAAAATTATACCATTTCAGGAAAAAATGATGTTTTTAACGGAAAGGCTTAAATACTCACCTCAATTTAGCCGTCAATTATGACAGATGGTAAACTGGCATGTAGCGGGTGCATCTCTCAAATCCATCCTGCTATTTTTTCAGGAAAACGGGGCAGCCACGCCCCTATCTCCTATTTTTGGCGTATGTGATAAACAATGACCGCAGATGATCTAATAAAAGCTGCAGTGGAATCGAATGAGGCATTCATCAAGGAACTCGAGAGGATAATAAAAGATGAACTGCACATGACTGCAACCGAATTCAGCGAAAAGTCCGGCATCCCGGCAAGCACCATATACAAATTAATGTCAGGTCATCGCGAGCCGAATATCAAGACCCTGAGGCAGATAGTATCGGTTTTGAGGAAATTTGAAGCAAAGGGAAAAACGGAAGGAAGCGGAGTATCCGGGTTCATCGCTGTCATAGCAGCCCGCCCCGTGCTTGATATCATCACGGAGAAGAAACTCAAGGTAAAAGACCGCCTTCTTACGATCAGGGAATACTCAGCTACATCAATGGAAGAAGCTATCATCGCCGCTATCAAAGCTGAGAGGGATGGAGCTAAAGCTGTGGTATGCGCGCCGATAGTCAGCACAACAATTGAAAAGATTCTGCGAATACCTGTAGCCACCATCATGCCCAGGGACAGCCTTTTTGAGGCTATTGAACTTGCTGCCAGAAAAATGGGATGATATCGCGGGACATGACACAGGATGAATTACTTGAAATCATCAGGCAAGAACCAGGAATCGAACTGTGTGAACTGAGGAAGAGAGCGAGCATATCGTCGTCGGCGGTATCCGCCCAGATAAGGGGGCTGGAACGAAGGGGCTTGATCATGCGGAGGACTATCAGGACCCTTAAAACTTGGTCGTTGTTCCCGATTGAGGTGGATAATCAAGGTATGTGATTACCTGGTTGCATTGGGTGAAAAAAAGTTGTAATCAGATAACAACCATCAGGATTGCAAAGAATTTTAGTGTTGTCTTTATGTACTTCACACAGCCTTTGTGGAGAAGTGGCAAAGATTTATCATTCCTTTATTCGATTAGTGTACCAGGAGTCTTTTTAAGCCTGCAATCTTGTTATTTAGTGGTGTCCAATGGAAATTAAAAACATACTTTTTGTCGGAATTATAATCTCCTTAGTGTTAGCGGGCAGCTTTATATTATCAGATATAAACAAGCTTATCGAAGAAGAGGCCATTATCGGTTTTGGAATAACTGCAGACACCTTGATCACGATAGCGACAAGCATACTGGCAGTGATCTTATTTGTAATATCTGCTATCGCATATAAAAAAGATAAAAGAAAGCGACTGCTTTTTGTCACCGGCGCCTTCTTCTTGTTCGCAGTAAAAGGATTCCTAATAGTTACGGATGAGTTTTTCCCCCGGACAGGATGGCCTGAACCAGTAGCACATCTGTTAGATTTTGGTATACTGATATTGTTTTTCTCAGGGCTTGCTAAAAAATAGGTAGATAAGATGGCTATAACTCCATATGAGGAGATTCAGAGGAAGGCTTTAGAATTAGAAATAAGACACAGCATATATTCTTTAATATCCGCATCTCCGGGACTGCATTTCAGAGAAATTCAGAGAAGAACAAAAATAGCAACAGGACAGCTTACATACCATCTTAATTATCTACAAAAAGTAGGTTTGATTAAAACCGAAAATGATGGAGAGTACCTGAGATATTATGCTCAGATACAAATAAATGATGAAGAGAGAAGAGTTCTGGAGCTGGTACGTCAAAAAAGCATCAGGCATATTCTACTTTTTTTACTGGAAAATGATAACTGTAACCATGAACATCTTGTTAAGGATCTGGATATTGCCCCGTCCACGATATCATGGCATCTTAAAAAACTCATTGATGCCAACGTTGTGAATAAGGATGTTGAGGGTAGGAAATCATTTTATTCCATTAATAATCCTGAGCTTGTTAAAAAAGTCCTGATTAAATATAAAGAAAGTTTCCTGGATATTTTAGTTGATAGGTTCATAGAGATGTGGGAGACGTGACCGTTCGATAACCGTCCTATTTTTCGATAAGCATCCCAAAAATTGTTTAAATACATGTTTCTTATAATACGTCGATGGCTGAAAAACAGTTCATAATAGATGTTCGGTCCCTTTCAAAGAAATACGGCTACCATTTCGCAGTCGACTGCCTGAACTTAAAGGTGGCGGAGGGAGAGATTTTCGGGTTCCTCGGTCATAATGGCGCGGGTAAGACTACCACGGTCAACATGCTGACCACATTGTTGCAGCCAACTTCAGGAAACGCCTTTGTCGCCGGCTTTGACATATTGAGGGAGGGTATCGAAGTGCGTAAACGAATAGGATACCTGCCTGAGAACGTCCAGTTATATGATTCGATGACCGCCTTTGAGAACCTTGAGTATTTTGCAAAACTCTCCGGGATAAGCAAACCGGGGGAGAGGATTCTCCAGGTGCTTGATTTCCTTGATGCCTCTGGGTATCGCGACAAAAAAATGGGCGCGTTGTCCAAGGGTATGCGGCAAAGGATAGGCATAGCCCAGGCGATACTTCACGAACCCCGGGTGCTGTTCCTTGACGAACCGACGTCCGGGTTAGACCCTTTCGGCGTGAAACAATTACGCGACACCCTGCTGCGGTTGAACGAAGAACGCGGGATGACCATCTTCATGAACACCCACCTTTTGTCTGAGGTTACGAAGACGTGCTCCACGATAGGCGTATTGAGCCATGGAAAACTGATACACTCCGACTCCCTGGCGAACACCATGAAGCGCTTTAACGATGAGGCGTCTCTTGAACAGGTATACCTGACAATCGAAGAGGGACGTTATGAAAAATAGCATCACCATCGCCCGCCACGAAATCCAATCACTGTTCCGGGAGCGGACTTTTATCCTGCTTCTGGCGGTCTTTGCCGCCATGACACTCGCATCGGCTTACATCGGCTGGTCATCCCAGCATACTATAGACCAGGTATACACCGCAGCAGCCGAACAGATGCGCCAGAGCGGAAAAGCCGCCCCTCCTTCTCCATTTGCCGACTACCCCCACCTTGCCCTCCTCAAGAACATGATGATCTATATAACCCTCATCGGGGGACTGCTCGCCATAAGTACGGGTTACGCAGCAGGCATGCGCGAACGCAAAGCAGGCGTGGTAAAACTGCTTTTTTCAAGGCCTGTGGGAAAAGAAGAATTCCTGCTCGGCAAATTGCTGGGGATAGCCTTTGTCCTGGCGGCTGTGATGTTCCTTGCTGCGGCCATAAGTTTAGTATCTTCGGCAGTTCTCGTAAGCCTAAACGTCCTGGACATAATCCGTTTGTTCAGCTTCTATGGTTTTTCATGGGTTTACCTGCTTGGTTTTGCGCTTCTCGGGTTTAGCTCCGCTCTGGTTAAGGACGATGAGGTCGTGGCTCTTCTGATCCCCATTATTTTCTGGGTTGCGATAACGTTCGTACTGCCGGAGCTGACATCTGCTCTTTACCCCACCGGTTCATTGAACCCGACACTGCCGCAGACTGACATCCTCCAGAGCCCGGCACTGCAGACCATACATGGTGCCGTATACCCCTTCTCTATTTCGGAACACTACAAAGAAACAGCAGCGACCATCCTTAACATCAATGCTACCGATGCACCGGTTCGCTCTGGCATACTTAATGTTGTCACAACATTTTGCTGGATGCTGCTGTGCCTCGCGGGAAGCTCTATCGCCGTGCGTTCATTTGACAAATCCCGATGGTGAACTATGAATAATTCCTTAATAATCGGCAGAAAGGAATTCAAAGACATACTCCACAGCGGTCTGTTCCTTACAGTTCTCCTGCTCCTTCTGGCGTTGACAGCCACATCTGTCATCGTCTCTTCCCTGGTATTCAAAAGCCAAGTCAGCTCATACCAGTCTTCCCTCCAGATCCTGAAAGAACTTGGTAAACAACCAGGCGGCCCTGAACCTCAATTATTCCCCCTGAATTTGCTTCGCGGGACCGTGGATTACCTTGAAATAGCAGGTGCAATACTCGGGATCCTGCTCGGCAGCCTCACCATAGCCAGGGAAAAAAACAGTCAGACACTGAAACTCATCCTGACGCGACCGGTCAGCCGCAAAGACCTGTTATTCGGGAAGATGCTGGGAAATGCTACATTCATAGGCATCGTGCTGGTATTTGTCGGCTTGTTCGCCTTTTTAAGTCTCGTGTTTGTCGCAGGCGCGGTATTGACTTTAACCGAGCTCATCAAGTTACTGCTGGTGCTGGTAATTTCATGGATTTACATAATGGCGTTCTTTAGCCTGGCGGCATTCCTTTCCCTGGGTATGAGGACTCTTTCGAACGCCCTGATAGT
>CABMIB010000076.1 GCA_902386135.1 uncultured archaeon | reverse complement strand
TCCCAAAAAAACAGTCTATTTAAGGTATCTATCGCTGAACAGGGATTTGCCAAATAGATATCGTCCAACAACGTACATGAGATGGAATTGGATCAGGAAAGCATCAGAAATGGGATATAGCAGAATATGTTTTGGCAGAACACCTCCTTATCCGGATGATATTCATTACCAATTAAAAGAAAAGTTCGGATGCAGTTATGAAAAAGAACACTCCCTCATCTTCCCCAGATCATATTTATTTAAAATAGGATATAACATATATTATAATATATATAATCTTAAAAAAAAGTACACATCCCGGTAGCTTAGGCGGTCAAAGCGGCGGAGATTATGGTGCCTCGCGAAAACAATTAGATACTATAAGGTATCACTCCTGTTTGGTTTTTCTATAGATTCCGCCAGCCGATATTGCTGCAGAAATAATCAGTAACACTGCAACTGCGATATTCTCGCTTGATATCGCCGGCTCTCCTATACCCATGTTCATTATTTTGTCACTGATGCCATATTCTAACGCGGGTGTGAAACTGCCATCGGTGAACAAAAGTTCTACATGGGCAAAAAATATGTTGTTGTAAACAGGATAAAACAGGGATATACCGCCGGTAAACAGGTCAAGAATAAATAATAAGAGAGGGATCATTACTATGAAAACATTGTGAAATAGTACTCTGTGAAGCGGGACGGAGCTCAATTTGAACACGAAAAAAAGGCTGTCCGTGCCCGGAAGCACTGCAAAAAACGAAGAGTGATTACTTCTCTCGGGCCAAGGTTGAGCTTCTTTGAAAATAAGAGAAGTATAGCAACCGGAATGAATATGTGGCTGAACAGGGAGGACATTGTCCATCACTTTGTCACTGTTAATATCGATTTTAGAACAAATCCCGCCATGTTTTTCATCTTATAGACTACAAAAATCGCAGCTAAGGTATTTGCTGCAAGATAGGCAATGGCCGCACCTTCGATGCCTGAACTTCTTACAAGAGGCAGGGCGAAGGCAAGAGTAATAACAGCGATTGCAGCATTGATCTTTACGACGCTAAGAACTCTTTTTTGAGCGTTTCTTACTGTAGTAAAAATAGTGTTCAGCGATATAGGCAGGCTTGCAACTGAAAGAATTATAAGTGTGGTTGATGAGTTCACGGCGTAGGTCGGATTAAAAAGATTCAGTACGAATTTACCGAAAAACACAAAAAGCAGAATCCCTGGAAAAAGGAGAGCGGCATTTAATTTTATTGATTTTTTAACCTTCAGCCACAATTCTCCGCTATCTGAGGATTCTGCGAGAAGTGAGTTTGATATAGCCTGCGGAATTCCATAGAGCAGACCTGCTATCATCATCGCGATGTAAAAGAAGCCTGTGGATTCCGTAGAAACCAGATTGACTATCATTATGGGTAGCATAAGGCGCGGAAGAGACAAAAATATGTCTGCAAGATAGTTCCCTGCCGAGTACCCTGCCATGCTCTTGATAATGGGGTCAAGCATGGGAACAGGCAAATATCCTTTCCATACCATAGACAACAAAAAAAAACCTATTATCACTGCAAGCAGCACGCCTATGCCCCATGCCATAAATATACCCATAGCTCCGAAAACTGAAAAAACCTGGAGGGGAAGTATCTTGAAGAAACCGAAAAGCGTCTCTTTTGTCATGTGAAATGAAGATTTTCTTCCTGCTATGAATGCGCTGCTTATGTTCGCTGAAGTAGTGTAAAAGGCCGTAACTGCAGCAAAAAGTATGCCGAACTTTAAATTACTGAGGATAGATTTCAATGGCGGCGCCCAGAAATCAAGCCCTAAAACAAATATGGATGAGAAAACAAGCGATGCGGCGATGCTTGAAGTCAGGCATGAGTTTATGATCCTGCTGGCATTTTCCCTGTTCCTTGGCAGGTGGAATACAAAGGCCGTTTGGAAGCCCAATGCGCTTATCATTGAAAGCAGGAGCATGCTTGATAATAATGCCGAAATTGTCCCGACTTCATGCGGTGAGTAGTATCTGGCAGCTATAATCCAGAAAACGAAACCGAGGAGGAGATTTAAAAGATTAGCCCCCATCAAATAGAAAGAATTTTTGAGGAGAGAATCATTGTAGATTTCCCTGAGAAAGCGCATATTGTTCCTTTAGTGCGATATGATAAAAGCATTTCGAAGAGAGCTCAATTTTGAGTCCGTAGTGTCAGTAATTACGCGTATCATATCTTATTTTTAAATTTTATTTTTTCACTTTCCTTCATCTGTTTGATCTTATAATCATATAATCTGTAATTCTCCAACAGACTATGTTTTTTAATCTCATTGTACAGGAACATACAATTTAACATTTTGAACTGGAACCTGGAAACTGGCCCCTTTGGCATCATGACGATCCGGTTGTTGCTCCTTAACATTGGCTGCCACCTGAGCTTATATGCTTCATCCCCTCTTAAGAAGTCAAATTCTTTTAAATCTCTACTGATTAAATCTTTTAATATATATAATATATGAATATTACCAACCGAATAAGAATAATCCGGGTCAAAGGCCGTCTGATAATAGTAATATTTCCCATAATATTCAAAACCCAGAACACCAGACGCATGTTGTCCATTTATGTCTAAGAAGGAAAGATTTAACCAGCCGTTCTGCGCAAATTTTTTTGCAACTTCAGTCAAAAATCCTTTTTGGGTTTTACTAAAACAGGGTACCTCCTGGTAATTCATTTTCTTTTGATGCATTTCCCAGAAGTCATTTAAGTTATTTTCCAAGGAACCAACTGTTGTAAATTTTTTAAATTCTATGTGACCCATTTTTTTCTCTATATTTTTCTCACCTTTTCGCAAGTTCTTCCTGAATTTATTACTCAGCATCTTCAGGTGGTCATCCAATGATGATTGGATAGGTAGATAAGGGGAAAAACCAGTTTTTTTTTCTCCTATGAACAATGAATCCTGGCAGAAAGACTGGTTATGCAATATGTTAAAGAGCTTTGAATCACCGGGTACCTGATCGAAACGAAATATAAGTTTATTATAGCTGAGATAATATTTTATCAGGCTGAACATCATGTTTATTTGGTCATCATCCAGGTCGGAATAAATAATACCTCCGTAATCAGATGAATTCAGTCCGATATTTTCAACAATAGCATAGCTGAAAAGAAAAGTGCGATAAGTTGAATAAAGCAATGGTATGATTCCGATTATATCATCTCGATCTTCTATCATCAATATTTTTAATTTTTTGTTATCGCTAAAGTGCTCCCACCATACGAAGAGCCATTCCCATGTTAAAAATATGTTTTTATCGCGACTCTTTGCCAGAAGATCATTCCATGTTCCCCTAATGGATTTGAAATCATCAGCACTACTTATTTCTCTTATTTTCATCCTACTCCCCATCTGAACCGTTTTTTAAACTTAACCCCCGACAGCATATAAAAAGGAAAATACATTTCAAACGTTTGATCAAAAACATAGTTTAAAACGCAGATTTTCCAATATGCAATATAGTATTGCTCGGTAGGATTGAAATAGATTACGGTTTCCTTTTAGCCAGTAATCGAAAAATCGAAAGCAGAGGCAAAAATAAAAAGTAAAATTTGCCTGAAAATGTGGAAGCCAGGCGAGATAATCTATCACGCCCGGCACACTATCTGGTTTATGGACTATCTACTTTTCGGGAAGTTCATGGTCAGTACTCAAAGGCTCCGATATCGTAACCTGCACCTTTTGGTCTGGAATTCCCGTCAAAGTCTACAGCAGGGGCATCGGTGGATGTTCCCTTATCTATTGCCGGGGAACCGCTCTGGATATGGAAGTCGCCACCTGATGGATTAACGAATTGCGGGCTTCCGGTTACGTAGCTGCCTCCAGTTGTGCCTCCTGAACCATCAACAAGGTTATTGGTTACTGCAGCGTTGCCTCCAGCAGCATTATCTATCTGAGAGTTGCGGTTTTGACTGGCGATATTATTCCTGATTCTCATATTAGTAGCGCTTGAGTACTCAATTTTTATGCCTCCGCCCCAGCTATCTACCAGCCCGTTATTGTAGGCAACGTTGTTTACGACAGCAATATTGTCTACAGCTCCGGCACTATAGCTGGTTCCGGCTACAATTCCAATTGCTCCCATATTCCACACTATGTTGTTATAAATGCGCATATTCTTGGCGCTGCCGGAATTCTCAACACCGATAGCTATACCTCGTGCGCCAGATTCCTGGCTGTCATGAACTTTATTTTGGTATATATCGATATTCTGGGAGTTCTTTCCCTGGGAATCCACGTAGATACCTGCAGAATGTGCGCCACTGATATCGTTTCCATGTATGGAACCATACGAAGAGCCTTCTTTTACATCAATGCTCTCGAAATTGGCATTGCTATAGATATGGTTGTTTTTTATTTCAAAGTTGTTTGTTCTGATTATATTTACATTTTCATTTGTCTGACCGCTAAGTCCTTTCATAGTCTGGGAGTTTGTTACTTCATTTCCATCATAAGTGATATAACTTGCATCCTGTGCTAACAGTGCGGAAGAAGACGTATCGCTTATGTGATTGTTCTGTACAATTATATTTGAAGCTCCTCCGGACATCATGATTCCCATGAATGAGGAGTGTACGACTGTGAACCCAGAAATCTTTATGTAACTTACGCCGTCCATACGGATCAGCCCGTCATAATTTAATGATATACCTGTCCCATCGATCGTAGCAGTCTGTCCTGGATATGCTGCGAATGTAATGTAGCTCCCTGAACTTCCTGATTTCTTTATAGTAACTTTCTCATTGTACGTTCCGCCCATGACGTAAACAGTAGCTCCTGCAGATACTGTGTCTGCTGCGTGCTGAATGGTTCTCCATGGGGACGAGGATGAGCCAGAGTTGCCGTCATTACCATTAGTGGCTACATAATACGTAGGGCCGTTTGAAACAGGAGCAGGCGCGGACGCAGGAGCCGATGTTGCTGTTGGTGAAGGTGTAGGCGTTGGAGTTGGTGTAGGTGTTGACGTAGACGTAGAAGCCAGTGCTGTGGTTGGTGTAGGTGTTGGAGTTGGTGTAGGTGTTGACGTAGACGTAGAAGCCTGTGTTGCGGTTGGCGTGGGAGTGGGAGTTGATGTTGTGGTTGACGCGGGTGTTGTGTCCGGGTCTGTCAATGATACATCATCCACCCAGAAAGTCCCATAGCCCTTCCAGATATTTGCATATACGCCAATGTAAGCTGTACCATCACCTGTAGTAAATGTTGTTTGTAATTGATTCCAATCAGCAGTGCCTTTCGGGAAGTATAGACTGGTCTGTCGTAACCATTTATGATTTATATCGAACTCGGCTGCCCGAACAGCAGGATTGTTTGTACCGGCTGCTCCCTGGGATTTACCCCATGCAGAAACCGTATATGTTTTTCCACTTGTTGAAGGAATAGAATCAGACCATACCTCTCCTGAAATCACATCGGACGTACCTG
>CABMIB010000075.1 GCA_902386135.1 uncultured archaeon | reverse complement strand
GGCTGAACCGATTCAGAAGATTATTTATAAGATGGGAGAAAAGGCTTCAGAATTATATTGCAATGCTACATTTCGCATGTGCATGGATAACTTTCAGAGCAGCAGGGCTTTTCGGATAGGCTCTAAGTATGCTTTCTTTAAATGGCGGTTTGAATCCACATTTGCAAATAAAGTTGTCCTTGCACTTGGTTTTGCATGTCTGACAGGATTGCTTGCACAGGTTCGTTTTTATCTCCCCTATACCCCCGTGCCGGTGACAGGGCAGATTTTTGCAGTCCTTCTATCAGGCGTTGTCCTTGGTAAGTGGTACGGGGGCTTGAGCCAGAGTCTCTATGCAGGTTTAGGAGCCGCAGGTATCCCGTGGTTTAATGGTTTGAAAGGAGGCATGGATATTCTGAGCGGCGTAACAGGCGGTTATATTATTGGATTTATCGCCGCATCCCTGATAATCGGGTGGTTTACTGACAAGTATGTCAGATCCCGCAGTTTTACAGGTTTGTTCAGCCTTATGCTTCTTGGGATTGCAGTAATTTACCTGTTCGGAGTAATCCAGCTATCGATTGTACTGGGTGTAAATGCGCAAAGAGCATTCGAACTCGGAGCGCTCCCGTTCATAAGTGTTGACCTATACAAAGCATTGATAATTGCGACAATAGCAACAGCCCTATCTCCAAGAACTGCATACGGGAGCGAGATTGATACAATCAAATAACGTGAATTATTTGCTCTATGTCAACATTCTTCTCTACCAGCGATACGATGTTCCCAAGTCTGCCGCCTTCAACATCTATTATATGGTTATGAGGAATTATCCCAAGTGTTGGTATACCGGTTAATTCGTTTATTATTTTTGGGTTTGTTTCCTCTGCCACTCCACCTATATAGTTATTTATTATTACCCCGATTACGGATATCCCTGATTTTTTTGCATGCTCGATTGTCAGGAAGGTGTGGTTTATTGTTCCAAGTCCCGCGCGAGCCACGATTATGGCAGGTATGCCAAGATAAGTTATCAGGTCGGAAACGAGGAATTTACCTTTTAAAGGCACGGCGATTCCACCCACTCCCTCAACTATTATGATGTCATGCAGCCTTTCAAGCTCTAAGTAAGCATTTTTGATTAACTTCAGGTTTACGGTCTTTCCCTCGATTTCTGCTGCTACAGAGGGCGCAAGTACTTCTTTTAAAAGTACAGGGCAGATGAATTCTTTTTCATCTTTCTTATCTATAGCCATTGCCAAAAATTCTGCGTCCTGTGAATAAAGTTCACCGTCTTTCACAGCAGCACCGCTCTGCACAGGTTTCATCACTCCAACGTTATATCCTTTATTTTTTAAAGCTCCTGCCAGTCCAGCGGCAACCGCAGTTTTACCTACATTCGTATCGGTTCCTGTTATGAAGATTCCAGCCATAACCTATATGTCGAATTTTTCCTTGATTATCCGAATCGCGTCCAGAGAATCATTTATATCCTGTTCGCTGTGCGTTGCCATAAGAGAAGTCCTGATTCTTCCCCTGCCCTCAGGGACTGTTGGAGGACGGATTCCCTGCGTGAAAACTCCAAGCCTCTCAAGCTCAGTGGCAGCTTCCACTGTAGTTCTTGTGTCCCCTGTCATAATGGGTACAATCTGGGTCTCGCTGCTGATGTTTATCCCCATGTCTGTAAGACCTTTCTTATAAAGGGCAACGTTCTGCCAGAGCTTTTTCGCAGGTTTCTCTTTCTCAATAATATCTATGGCAGCTTTTGCCGCCGCAACCGCAGGCGGTGGGAGTGCTGTTGTAAAAATAAAAGATCGCGCCCTGTTACGCAGATAATCTATCAGTTCACGGCTTCCTGCCACATACCCGCCTGTACTCGCAAGGGCTTTACTCAGGGTTCCCATGTTTATCTCCACATCCACATTAAAATAATCAGCAGCGCCAATGCAGTGCTGTCCAAGAACACCTGTAGCATGAGCATCGTCCACCATTACCATTGCATCGTATCTTTCGCCAAGCTCGACAATCTCAGGCAGCGGCGCTATGTCGCCGTCCATGCTGAAAATGCCGTCTGTGGCAATGAGTTTTTTGGGATGTGTCGACGCGCGCAGTATTTTTTCTATGCACGATACATCCCTGTGCGGATAGACTTTCACCTCCGCGCGACTCAGGCGACAGGCGTCGATTATGCTTGCATGGTTCAGTTCATCGCTGAGAATAAGGTCGCCTTTATCCATTATCGCGGATATTATTCCGATGTTCGCCATGTATCCTGTGCTGAATACCAGCGCATCCTCGGTACCCTTGAATTTAGCTATTTTTTCTTCCAGGCTGTTATACAGGTCAGTGTTCCCGGTAGTGAGCCTTGCCCCTCCAGCCCCTGAGCCATACTTTTCTATAGCTTTGATTGCTGCTTTTTTTACCTCAGGGTGAGCGGTTAAACCCAGATAATTGTTGGATGAGAGAAGTATGAGTTCCCTTCCGTCTTTTATTATCCTTGGCGTCTGTGCGCTCTCAATTGTATTAAGCCTGCGATATAATCCTTTATTTTTAATATCTGCAAGCTCTTCTGTCAGCCAGTTCATCTTATTCATAGCACAAATCTCGGCGTTATCTCCGCTGATCCGAAAACACCGTATATGCCGCGCGCATGGAACTCAAGCCCTGCTTTCATCCATCCGAGAGCAGGACCAACGACATTGGCAGCCATTGTGGTTTCGTCTCCGAGTATGAACCTGTGGCTTGAAACGGCACCGTCGAATGTCCTCCCGGTAAGAGTCATGGTGGTGCTTACGGGCTTTCTGGGATTCCTTGTATCTACTACGCCTCCTACTTTTACTTTTTCGCGCGACACAATTCCTGCCCTCTCAAGCAGCACATCATCTGCATGTTCCATATTATGGAGATGAAGAATGCCTTTTCTTCTATCAAGCTCTTCCTTAATCTCTACGCAGGTCATGTTTGCTGCTTTCTCAAGATTAAAGCCCTCAAGATGTGCAATATCCTCGCGTATTGTTGCGCGGTACGATTCCCAGTTTGCTACACCAACGCCGAAGTTGATATCGACACCTATCACTTCCATAAAAGAATTGGCTGCAATCGCGGCGGCGCATGTGAGCAATCCTGGCGTGGCTCCGGCGCCTGTGATATACGTAATTCCCGCATCATTTAACATATCGTCCAGTCCAAAAATCATCTCAACAGCCTGCGAACGTTTGAGAGCATCCACCATCACACCGTTATAGCCCTGTTCGGCGAACCTTGACACTATATCAGGAATAAACCTGTTCGTGAGGTTTGGAAGCGCAATAAAAATGCCGTCAAAGTTTTCCGAACTTTTTATTATTTCGCTTATGGCATCATCTGTTCTCTTACCGATATCGCCCGGTTTTTTATTCTCAAGAAGCTCTGGATTGATGCCGTCAATATCAATCACGTATCCGGTTTTATCTGCTATGGCTGCAAGTTTCATCTCTTTTTTCTTTGCAATTATTTTTGCTGCTGCCATCCCAAGACCGCCTGCGCCAAGAACTGCGATACTTGCTGCCTGATTGTTCGTTGGGTCTCTATTCGTTGATTTTCTCATTTCCAGTACCTGTTGGTGTTTCATTTATTGTCCTCCTTTACAGTTTATCCAGGGAAATCTCCCTCCGCCCGCCGAACTTATTGACTAAGAGCGGGGTATTTTCCATTTCATGAATGTAATTATCAAGGTCTATGTTGTCCACGAAAAAGACCCTTCCACCGCGGGGGTCTCCTTTTTGTTTTAGATGCGGGATGCGTACATATCCCAGCTTCTTTGAGGCAACATAGCCTGCTGTGTAAGAGGGGTCATCAGACCAACAAAGTTCCGCGATTGTCCCTTTCACTGAAGAGACTTTAGTGGCAAGAACAAGCGCCTCGCTTATATAGGTGTAATATGGTATCAATCCTGCATCAACAATCGCACGCTCAAGTTCGATGGAGGTTCCTTTTGTGACATCCATGCGAGAGGCCCTGATGCCGCGATGTTTATCCGGTTCAAGGCGGTTTCCCATCGTATCCATGATAATAGCCCCCCTCATATTCTCTCCATCGGCAGGGCCTTTCTCTAAGAGGAGAATCGCTTTTTCTATGCACAAAAGCGGTATTCCAAGAGTGAGAAGCAGTCTTTTTGCAAGAGCTTTGCCCTCTTTCGCATCCTCAACATGGGTTAAGATTAGCGGGAGCGATGTTACGTTTTTGATCGGGGTTTTTAATGCTTCAACAGATATATTTATAAAATCAGGTTTCCCTTTTTCATGAGATAGCGCCCGTTCTGCAAGTGCTGATACAGTTGTTGATATTCCGTTCGTTTCGACAATCCGCTCAGCCCCAGAGATATGCTTTTTGTCTCTCTCTGCCCTCATCCGTACGCTATACATGGACTCCTCCCGGAATAAGTCCTAAATCCTGTATCATCTGTATATCTTCCCCAGGCGCTCTGCCCTGAGTTGTAAGATAGTTCCCGAGCAGCAACCCGTTGGCGCCAGCAAGGAGGCAGAGACATTGCACGTCTCTTAAATTCTTCTCTCTTCCACCGGCGAGCCGTATATTTTTTTCCGGAAGGATCAGGCGGAAAACCGCTATGGTTTTTAGCACTTCCAGCGGGCTTACCGGTTTCACACTGGAAAGAGGTGTGCCTTTTATTGGGTTCAGGATATTAATCGGTATTGAGTCTACATCCAGTTCCCTGAGAGTGAAAGCAAGCTCCACGCGGTCTCTTGTGGATTCGCCCATCCCGATTATCCCGCCGCAGCATACTTCAAGACCTGCTTCCCTTGCGATTTGTACGGTTCTTATTTTTTCAGCGTACGAGTGTGTGGTGCATATATTCCTGAAAAAACCTTCTGATGTCTCAAGATTGTGATGTATCCTTGTGGTGCCCGCTTTTTTGAGCGCTTCTGCACTTTCTTTCGTGAGCATTCCCAGGGAAATGCAGATGGACAGCGCGGTTTCTTTTCTGATTTTCCGTATCGAGCTAAGTATCCTGTTAAAATCCTCACCATCCGCTTCTTTCCCGCTTGTAACAATGCAGAACCTCGCTGCGCCTTCTTCCTGCATCATAAGAGCCATGTTAAGAAGCTCTTCCTCATCCAGAAGAGGGTAAGGGGTTATATCAGTATTGTTATGCACGGACTGGGCGCAGAATTTGCAATCCTCCGGGCAAATGCCACACTTTGCGTTCACAATCGAGCAGAGGTCAACCCTGTCTCCCAGCCTTGCGCGAACTCTGTTCGCAAGCGAAAAAAGCTCTATGCATTCACAGCCTTCCAGTTCCATGAGTGCTATGGCTTCTGGAAAGCTTATAGGGGTACCGTTTTCGAGTTTTGCCTGAATGTCTTTAAGCATAAAATTGACGAATGTAAACTTTTCGTTCGAAATGGTTTACAATGCATTAAAATTTACGCTTTGCGCTTTAATCCGAATTTTGCCTGATAAAAACTTTAAACGTTGAAAGATTAGAGTGAGTAGCTTATAAAAGTTAGATCGTTTAACAAAATTCAAATATGATTCAAATCGCCGACGCCTCATTATTCATAACCAGAAAAAGACTTGAAGGTAGTGTCGTAACCGTTCCCTCGGTAGTTGAAGAACTCAGGGACGAGAATGCCCGTACAATCATGGAATTGATGAACGTAAGGGTCGAGCCTCCGCTTCAAAGCTTAAAAAAAGAGGTAAGGTCAAAAGCCGGGATTACGAGGGACAGCGAAGAGCTTTCGGGGACAGATATCGATATCCTCGCAAAGGCGCTGGAGTACTCCAGGCGCGAGGAGACTATCCTTGTTACGGACGATTTTGCTATCCAGAACACCGCTATCCAGCTTGGGATCAGGGTAATGCCGGCAGCGCAGAGGAAGATAAAAGATGTTCTTCTCTGGCAGAAACAGTGTATCGGATGCAAACGGCGGTTCCCGGAGGGGGATGTTTGCCCTGTGTGCGGCTCACAGATGAAAAAAGTGAGGAAAGGCAAGGTAAAATAACAATTGTAAAGTACTCCATATTAATCAATTGATTGTCAATCAAAACTGAATTAAGAGAGTTATTGGCAATAAGAGTTTGATTAATGGTTTTGTTCATTTTTAAACCTAAAATGAAATACTGATTATTAGTCAAACTATTGGTCAAACTTGAATTTTGAGAATAAAACTCTGATTGAATATCAATTAGACTCTGAATGTATCTACCTATGCTGATTTTTTGTTCTTTTGCTTTTACTTTTAAAACACTGTGTAAAGATGTTGGTAT
>CABMIB010000074.1 GCA_902386135.1 uncultured archaeon | reverse complement strand
TATTCTGCTATATCCCATTTCTGATGCTTTCCTGATCCAATTCCATCTCATGTACGTTGTTGGACGATATCTATTTGGCAAATCCCTGTTCAGCGATAGATACCTTAAATAGACTGTTTTTTTGGGATCATGTAAGAAAGCCAGTTGTCCTCCGGCAATGATTTTATTATTATATAACAGAGAGAGTATCATCTCTGTTGATGAATATGTTCTTAATAATTCCTCAAAATGAGAAAACGGGTAGGGTGTTGCATCTATAGATTCAAGATTTGTCTTATAATAATTATAAAATATTTTGATGTCGTCTATCGAATTAAGTTCTTTAATCCTGAATCCATCTTTTTCAAATCTCCTGATGTGTTTCCTATCTCTTTGGGAAAGGATCTTATTCCAGATCCAGTCAGGACCAAGCTCTTCTAAATCAAGCATCATATTCCCGCCTACCGGATATGGAAGAGGATTATATTTGCTAAAATGATCTCTTGTCAATTCGCTTAAAGTAGTGATAAGTATAAAGGATAACTTATTTTTCTCTGCTATCTCATTACATTTCCCCAATATATGATATGCTATTAAGGGATCGTTTTGATCGGTTATTATTATATGATTACAATCCGAGTCGGGTAACGATACCAGACCCCGGACTCCGTTAATACTGGCTTCATAGAACGGACAAAGGGCCACAGGTTCATCATTCCGATATAATAGGAAACAATAAGTTTTGTAATTGAAGGATCGCTCCAAAATTCGTTCCCATTCCAGCGTATGGAAAAAACCTCCCTCTTTGCTTTCTTCATTTACTCTTTTCCAGTCTGCTGCATTTTTATTACTTAATTCTTCAATATGGTAATCCATAACTAACCCCTTGTAATACTCTGACATCATTCTGTATGCGGTGTTGCTTTGCAGTTGATATGAACCGTGGAACAGATGTTAGTATAATAATCCAGTAATCCGATATAATTTTGAGATCAAAAAGCCCCGGGAAGGATTTGAGCCTCGACTTACGGATTACTTTCCGCCGCTTTGACCGCCTAAGCTATCTGGACGTGTACTTTTTTTTAAGATTATATATATTATAATATATGTTATACCCTATTTTAAATAAATGTGATCTGGGAAAGATAAGAGAGTATTCTTTTTCATAACGGCATCCAAACTTTTCTTTTAACTGGTAATGATTGTCATTTTGATAAGGAGGTGTTCTGCCAAAGCATATTTTGCTATACCCCATTTTTGTTGCCCTTTCAATACAATCCCAATATATACACCATGTTGAATGATACCTGGTTGGCAGATCCCTGTTCAGCGATAGATATCTCAAATACATCGTTTTTTTAGAATCATGCAGGAAAGCTAATTGTCCTCCGGCCACTACCTCATCTTTGTATAACAGGGTCAGTATCATCTCTGTTGATGAGTAGGTTCTTAATAGATATTCAAAATGAGAAAACGGGTAAGGAGAAGCATTTTTAAATTCAAGGTTCGTCTTATAATAATTATAAAACATTTTTATGTCATCGATTGAATTAAGTTCTTTTATTTTAAACCCGTCGTTCTCAAACCTTCTGATGTATTTCCTCTCCTGTTTAGAAAAGTTATCGTTCCATATCCTGTCAGGACTGCACTCTTCTAAATCGAGCACCATATCCCCGCCTACCGGAAATGGGAGAGGATTATATTTGCTAAAATGATCTCTTGTCAATTCGTTAAAAGTAGTGATGAGAATAAAGAGTAGCTTATTTTCTCTTGCGATCTCATTACATTTTCCCAATATGTGGTATGCTATTAAGGAATCGTTCTGGTCGGTTATTATTATGTGATTATAATCCGAGTCGGGCAGTGATATCAGGCCCCGGACTCCGTTAATACTGGCTTCATAGAACGGGCAAAGGGCCACAGGCTCGTCATTCCGATATAGTAGAAAACAATGAGACTTGAAATTATAGGATTGCTCCAAAATTCGTTTCCACTCCAGTGTATGAAAAAAATTTCCCTCTTTGCTTTCTTCACACAATCTTTTCCAGTCTGCTTCGTTTTTAGTACTCAGTTCCTCAATATGGTAATCCATAACTAACCCTATCCCGATTTCATATTTCATTCTTTATGAATTTCCACTTCGCAAGTTTAAAGTTAAGCTTTTATTTTTAGAAATCCATCTCCACTCATGATGTTACTAACCTTTATATGTCCACTATATAGAAATTCTTACCTATTAAAAGTATCGAATTGTATTCGTTTGGGTCAATGGGAGTGTAATTAGAATGAACTCAGGAAAAAAAATGCATAAAACTACTAACTTAATAAAACTTGTGTTTATAGTAATCCTATCTCTTATCTTAATTTACTCTATCTTATTATTCGCACCCTCCGCAGATAAAAACCTTATCGCAAATCCGGGCTTTGAGAGCGGCAGCACACAGCCCTCGAACTGGGAATTTATGACTACTGATGGCAACACTCCGGTATGGGACAGTGTACATCACAATGGCACAAGATCAATAAAAATAAGCGTCCCGGGGACGGCTGGCAGGAATAGCGGGTATCCAAAATCCGACCTGATAAAAACGGAATCACAACAGTACTATACTCTTTCTGCCTGGGGTAAAACTGAAAATGCCGGCGCCGATCATGTGCCTGCAGTCAGGGTAGTCGAGCTTGATGCAAATAAGAATTGGCTCAACCAGACCAACCTTGTGTTCGACAGGGGTACGAATGACTGGACACAAAAGAGTATGGATTTTAAGACCGGTCCTAATACTGCTTATCTTTATGTCTATGCCAATATCTGGAACGGCTACGGAACATTCTGGGTGGATGATGTATCATTGAGCAAAACCTCAGCACCAGCTCCCACGCCTGCACCAACCGCAAAACCGACTACCACAGCCGCGCCTACTCCCGCTCTGATGTATAATACCTATTATGTAGCTAAAACCGGGAATGACAATAATCCGGGTACGGAACAATCGCCATGGCTGACTATCACAAAAGCGACAAATACTTTAGTTGCCGGCGATACTGTTTACATCAAGGAAGGAACGTATAATGAGAATGTTTTAATAAAGAACTCGGGAAGCCCGGGTAAGTTCATTACTTTTGCTGCCTATCCGGGTGATAGCGTCACGATCGATGGCACGGGTTTATCAGTGGATATGTATGACGGGCTGGTTCAAATCCCGGGCTCAAGTTATATAAATCTCTCAGGACTCAGGGTTATTAACTCCAAATTCACGGGAATCATGGTCGGACGAGATTATGGGACAAACGCTCTCCCTTCCAATATAATCCTGGAGAAGAACTATATTAGTAATACTGCGGCTTCTGCAATATTCGTAGAGAACGGAAAGAATATTATTTTAGATGGGAACGAGATTACAAAAGCCCAGACTATGGAGGGACTGAGCCAGCAAGCGGGTGAGACTATTTCATTAGTAAATGTCGACGGGTTCGAAATAAGGAATAATAAACTTTACCAGAACAACTTTGAGAGCATCAATGCGAAAGAGGGATCCAGCAACGGAAAAATATATAACAATGATATAAGCCAGCATGAAAGTGCCGGTATTTATGTAGATGCCTGGAGCGGAAATTCCCATGACATTGAGATATTTAGCAATAAGGTACATGATGGCAGGGTTAGCGGCCGCGGAATAGCTCTTGCTATTGAGAATGGAGGCACCCTTAAAAATGTTAAAGTATACAACAATATAATATATAACAATGCAGCAACAGGGATCGACCTTTCATGGTACAGTAAAGGAACTATTGATAACATATCGATAACAAGCAATACTGTATATAACAACGGGCTGATCGATAGCTGGGGAGGCGGTATCTCCGCAGATTACAGCCCGGCCACCAATGTGATCATTAGAAATAATATAGTCAGCAAGAACAATCACTACTCGATCCGGTCCAAAAATACTAATGCAGTAATTGACCATAATCTTATTGACGGTTACATTGGAAGCCAGGATGAGGTTAAAGGTAGCGATTATGTTGAAGGGAGCCCTGAGTTTATTAATCAGGCCAATGCAGACTTCCATCTGAGGAGCACTTCCCCGGCCATAGAAAAAGGTTCGATTAACAGTGTCCCTAACATGGATTTTGACGGTAATATGCGTCCCAGGAATGCAAGTTATGACATCGGAGCTTTTGAGCACATCTCATAATCCCCGACTGGGAGATGATTATCAATTTATATAAAAATCATTTCAGAGTTTTCTTACCTATACCAAAATATAACACTATCAGGGCTACAAAAGTAATTAGTGAAATGATATAAGATGGAAGATTAATCCTGTAGAATCTATCAAATACAATCTCCTTATTATTTGATTCTACTTCATAAGCGTTTATTACCCCGTAAGCCTTTATAGGTACTCTTCCATCTAATTTCCAATCTTCAGAATATGGCTCTGTAAAGACTACATATTTCCTACTTACATTATCCTCCAATCTATATTTTACAGGATTTATTTTTTCATAACCTAATACCGCCTTTTCAGCCCCTATGTTACTGATATCATCAGTCTGATATATTTTAGTGACCTCATGTCTATTCTTAAATACATATAATGTTCCAGTTTCTTTCACTAACTCCAGGTCAGTTTGGTTAAAAAGGAAGAAATATTTTTTGTAATCACTCTCTTTTGTTAATATTATATATTTGATATTAAGTATAGATATTAATTCCCCAAAATCCGTAATATTATTCCTCTCATTCAATAGAGAATCTATATAAAGTTGATCTGGAGAATTGTCCTGTCTATAAATTTTCCCGAATTCAACATTTGTTCCGCTTATTGTCTCTTTATCAAAGAAATGTCTTGCAGGATTTGCTATTGTTTTATCTCTGTTCTTTATCCAGCTAAAACTCATATATTGATGCCAGGGGAAAAACAGGACTTTAAAATCCTGTTTATCTTCATTCAGGAAATTATTTGTTTCATACCAATCAGCAGGATAATCTGTTGGCTTTATCTGTCCGGCAAATCCATTGAAGAAAGTGAATGAGTATATTAAAGGAGTGATCAGGGATATGATAATAACTATTGATAATATGAATTTCTTTATCTTCAATTTTAAGTCACCTCCATTATTTTTTACGAATAATTGTAAACATACCAGCACCTTTAATATTACGGAGTATCAAGAATTCTACTTTTCCCACTAATTTTATAAATCCTATAATGACCAACAGTAAATTTAACAAATTCTTGTTAATATTGAATTCTTCTTTTTCTTTTTTTATTTTTGATTTTTTAGTTTTATCGTAATATACGCCAAAGATTGATATAATTCCAAACAAAAAATGTGCAAAGTAAAATGATTTGACAATCTCGAAACCATCTAATATGTCATTTAATTCTATAATATTATATCTTCTGACGAATCCAATCTCTTTATCGATCGAATATCCAAATACTCTTTTAATTATAGATTCGAACGATATTGAATCGTAAAGTGAATATGGAACGTAAAGTATGAGCAACCCATTAGTCTGAAGTACTCTATTAATCTCTTTAATAGCTTGAACATCATTATTGATGTAGACCAGGACATCTTTCATTACAACGATATTAAAACATTCATCTTGAAAAGGTAATCTTATGCAATCCGCAACGAGGACATCGTCTCTAACTATGCCTTTTGCGATCTTGATACCCTCGATAGAAGTATCAATTCCAACAAATCTGGAAGAAATATCAGACAATAAAAGAGATGTATGCCCCATCCCACAGCCTACATCCAGCATCATTAAACCAGAATTCTTATCACTAAATTTTTGTACTAATTCAAAAATTATTTCGTCTTTAAGAGTATCACCCGGGTGCCTTAATTTGAATGCTCTATTACTATATATATTATCGAAATGATTTTTCATTATATCTCCCCATACAATTCTAACATTTGTTGTTTACTGACTCCTTCGTAATTAAATATTGATATCAATTCTCCAAACGAGTATATCTGAGTCTGATTTCTTCAAATTTTGCGATTCCCAATCCACCAAGAACCGAATATGACAAAACCATCATAGCAACAAACTTATGCGAATCCCTAAATCCTTTCAATATCGTATTATCAAATAACCACTTTACTATATCTCCAAATGGTCCATTAACTCCACTTGCTAAAATAAATCCGATTATGCCTATCACAGCAAACGCCTTAATATAAATCCCAATCTTCTGGTCTTTATAATATGATAAAAATCCTATTATTGCTAATGACAATATAATTAGATATAGAACTTGCCATCCAAGAAGAAAGTCTTTTGTATATAAGTATCCTTCTCTCCAGAATCCATACATGGCAGCAAGATCAAATAATCCTGATATTCCTTCTATTTTTGGGGCATATACTTTATAATCTGTTTCTCCGATATTACCCACCATTGTATTTTTTGCTGTTAATATTGGTATAATCCAGTAGGAATTCAAAATGATAAATAGAATTACTGAGATTATAATAATTTTTGAAATTCTAATGTCTCTATGTTTGTTGAACCAGAATAGAAAGATAATACTCATTATAGTTAAAGCTATTATAAGAATATGAATATTGAAGGCTACTACTGATAAAAGGAATATAAATTTGATCATTTCTTTCTTTTCTTTTTTCTCTAATAGATTGATGAATACCTTTAGTAATAATGGAAGTATTGCATAGGAAAAAAGGAGATATAATTGACCAGCCATTATTCTAACATATACGTAGGAATTTAACATATATAACAGACCGGCATAAAATGATGACATTCTCGATGATATTATTTTATTGATGAAGCCATACATCGAATATACGCTAAATAATAATATAATAAAAATCAATAATTTTTGAGATATCATTGATATCAAGTTTAAAGATAAAGTTCCTCCATATATAGGAACAATCTTTCCATAAAATTCTAAATTGTTATATGAACCCGTCCCAAGAATGATATCTAATAAAAATAGATGTTTATCTGTTATAAAAGAGATTAAGATTACAAATATAATAATTAGATATATTAAAATATAAAATTTATCTCTTATTTTCAATAGCATCTTTTTTCTTTATCCAATCATATATCAAATAAGCAATACACATAACCAAAGTTATAGTAGAAACAGCTACTCCAATATAAAACCATTTCTGCGGTTCATATTCTATTATAATATCCAAATCACCTGTTTGATTTATCCAAAATCCATTAATTACAGAATATAACGGAATAGGACGAATTATTTCTGATTCTATAGGTTTTCCATTTATCTTAACTATTTTTACTGTCCAGAGAGGATCATAAGATTCTGCAAAAGATAACATGAATGGTTTTGTCGCATTAATTTCCGTCTTATATATGGTATGACCTATTTTTGTATGATTCGAAACTGTCGCTGGAATTTCATTTACTGTAAAAATATCGTCAAGTTTTTCATCTTTTTTGTTTATAGAATATAGCCATATAACATCAAGATCCGAATTATTTGTCTTATTATTTTGCATTATTTCAATTTTATGATCTCCTTTATTCAGATATATTGGTCCAATATATGCAAAATCTGATAAATCTGATGATACATTATATTTTGTCTCATCCACTTTTATATTAAAACTTCCATTTACTTTTAAAGCTATTTTATAATTATCTGATCTCATAATAGAAATTATCTGCCATGCTCTTGAAGTATTGTTAAATTCAAGGACTTCTCCGTTACTCGCCTCTCCACCATATTTTTTAGATATATTTGTGTCAGTCCTATATAAATCAGATTCTGCTTCAAAGATATTTATTAGACGCTTTCCTTCAGTTAGAGATTCTATTTTTGCTTCCATTTCTTGATATTCTTTCGTAGGTATTAAAGCAAATATATTTACAGCATTAAATCCATCATCGTTAGTCAAAGTAAGTTTATATTTTCCTTTTTTCAGATATAATCTATCTAATTTCTCCCATACAAATTTATTTAGTTGATCTCTTGTATTTATGCGTTTTAGCATCTTTCCATCTAGCGAAATATTTATTCTTCCCCCATCTTTATTTTTGAAATATCTTACAAATAATTCATAGCTATCATCCTTATCTACATTTAAATCCATATCAATAGTAACTGGCTTTATATATTCAGTTAAATTATAAACTTTGACATCATCGATCCATAACTTATTTGGAAGAGTTTGTGTTGTTTCGTGTCCATGCCATATTTGAAGCTGTGTATAAACTATTCCTTTATTTTCTGGTCTGTAGTCAAAGGATATTTTCTTCCAGTTAAACATCCCGGTTCCAATATCTGCAACGTATTTTGTGCTTATAATTTTTTTATCTATATCATACTCAACCATTTTTATATGAACACTGGATGCACGTTCTCCTTTTATATAAAGTTCCCACCTATATGGAACTTGATAGTTTGCAGGAATCATAGGCGAGTCGATGGTTTTCCATCCACTTTTGGATTCGTTTAATTCTGATTGAAGACTATATTTTCCAGAATATGAGCCGTTATCCAGTTTTACACTTTGAATATCTTCTGCATTACCACTCCATCCTTCTAAATCTCTTTCAAAATTATATGAATTTAATAGATCTTTTTCAGAAGGATTAATGCTCTCATCAATAATATTATTAGACCATGTATGCACAATTCCTTTTCCATAATCTAGATCATAATTATCTATACCACGGTATTCAAGATACGGATGCCATTCCCCATGTAAAGGATCATTTGTGGCAGCTTTAGACCATACTTTTGATGGGTCATTATGAATAGTAGAATCAAAAGTATTTATAATATATTTATTATCGATTAGGGAATATATCAGTTTATCATCGTTTATTACAATATCGGCGTTTTTTACATAATCAGATTTATTTTTTAATGTACCTTGGTCAAGGAAAAATAATGATGAATTGATAGTATTAAAAGAATCTAAAGAATTAAGTACTGAAAATTTTTTCATATCCCCTGATAATACAATATTTTGTCTTGGAATGTTTATATGGTCAGCATATGGAATTTTAAAAATAGTAATAAAGCCTTCTTGCATTATAGGAAATATATTTATACTTTGTAAACTACTGATTAATTTTGATGTCTCTTCTTCTGCTCCAATTATATCATTATGAATTATTATATACTTTGCATCTAGCGACGAATAATATTTATAGTTAAAAGGATTGTTCATTATGTCTCCATTATGACTCGTTAGGATCGCGCCATCATATGATGGTTTATTTGAAGACATAGGATAAATTTCAGGAGTGGTTTTTTTATTCCAAGTTAGGTCTCTACCTGATATAGTAGGCAACCATATTACTTTAAATTGACCTTCATCTTTTTTTAAAAATTCGTTTGCTTTATATATTTCTGATGGTATTTTAGATGGATGGAACCCACCCCCAAAATCTCCAGTCAAGCTCGTCCAAGAATAGAATAAGAATGAGGATAGAACTATTATGATAATTAAATAATATAGTCTATTTAATCTAGCTTTCTGACATATATATAATATTTTCATTATGGCAAAACCTGACAATACTGAGTAAGAAAAAAAGATAAAAGTATACCACTTTCCAGGCACTCTTAGAATCCAATTAAAGTTTGAATTAGATATTATAGGTGCTTTAAAAATGATAAATTCACTTATTTTGGGCAATGATGATGGAATATATACTAAAATAATCGATATGGCAAGTATTGATGAAAAAAATAATGCGAATCTATTATGTCTATTTAAAACAATTCCTATAATTGAAAGTATAGGCAGAATAAAACTCGCAATAAACCACATTGTCTTAATATAATCATTATCAGATGGAGGAACGAAAACAACTGGTGGCCAAAAGCCTCCGAGAAATCTTATTGAATTACTTATATCATTCTTGCCTAGCATATCGATTTCTTCTCTAGTCAATATATATGAAGGCGTGACAGACTTAGCTTTACTTGATACAACGTATGGGAATAACCAATAACTAGATAATATTATGAATAGGAAAAATAGCAATAGAAAATTTTTAATTTTTTTAGGATTGGGCATATTTAGAAGATCGAATATCAACCATAGACATAAAAATATAATAGAAAAGAATATCAGGTGGATTTTTAATGATATTATCAATAAAAGGATAAGTACTATAAATAAATAACTAAATTTCGATTCTTCTAAATGTCTTATATATGCTACAAATAAAATAGGAAAAAATGTAAAGCCAAATATTAATGCAAAATCAGGAAGCATATTTATGAATCCAGGATTCAAAATAAAAATAATAGCTGATATACTAGATACTAAATATTTATGACAAACAGATATTTTATTAAACGATTTATCCATATTCAAAATAAAATTCATTAATAAGAACATATTCAGAAAACCAAAGAAAAATATTTCAAAAAAATTCATTTTTTGAAAGAGAATACTGTTGTTGAGATATATTGCTGGCAAGAAAAATGGCAATGAAAATACCCATTTAATTGACTCTAAATTTATTACCCCTGTCTGATCGTTCCATACGCTTGAATAAAAAATGTGTATAATATTATTAATATCTAAAGAGAAAGTAAAATCTCTATAAATTATAGCACCATTTATGAAGAGTATATTTCTGAGAATAAATAATGTAGTCACTAACGAAAAAATAATACCTATAAAAAGTTCTTTATATTGAGGTTTCATTTTATCATCAAATTTTTTATTTAATTCTTAATTTTAAAATTATTCCTAGAGCCCGTCGTCCACCGTAACGAAAATGTTTTGTTCAACAAGTTAATTATCGAATTACCGTAACTAATATCATTGCCAATATTTTTTTCAATTACATATCCATGAAATTTAAAACATTCTTTAATGGCTGACAGCGCAAAAACTCTTATATGGCCAGAGGGCTTTACATTACTGTCATAAAGACAAAGACCGCCAAAAAGTTTTATTGTACTTATCTCATAACCGTAAGGTTGATATCCTAAAATCATTAATATTCTATTGAACCATGATGCCAAATTCGGAGTAGTTAAGATAATATATCCATCCTTCTTAATAATGCGCTTCATTTCCTCTGCAAAATTGTCTGTATCAAAAATATGTTCTATAAATTCTCCGCAAAAAATTGCATCAAAATAATTATCTGGATAAGGTAGTGCACCACTGCTAATATCTACTTTTTTTACTATAATACCTCTTTTTTTTGCGGCTCTCAAACCATTTTCAGAAATGTCACATCCATATAAATTTGCCTGAGTTTTTTCACAAATCAGTACTGATAAATAGCCATCACCACAACCAATATCTAATATCTTTCCGTTAATGATAGGATCGAAAAGTGAAAGGACTTTTTTAATTCTGTCAGAGGAAGTAGCCGTTTTTTTCGTAATTATAATCATATTTATCATATATTTTTTCAATAATTAAGATCACCGTTTCTGGTATTCAATAAGTACTTTTTGAAAAAAAGTTTCTATATTCTGAGATATATTATCCCACTTATATTTGGAAGCATATCTTCTAGCATTATTTGAAATTTTTACATATTTTTCATAATCATGATTCCATAAAATATATATTTTTTCAATTGCCAATAAAAAATTTTGTGGCGTATTCGATTGTACAATTATTCCTGTGATACCGTCGATTACTGTATCCTTAAGACCCGTTATATTTGTAACTATCGCCGGAGTGCCACACATTTGTGCCTCATTAGATACCATGCCTTGAGTCTCCCATACAGAAGGAATCAAAATTACGTTTGCTTTATCATATAAATTTTCCAATTCTATACCTGACAAAAAACCATAATATTTCACATTATTATATTTTATAGAAAAATCATATATCAAATCATATAATTCTCCACTACCGACTATGTGAAATTCAACATTATAATCATATTTTGAATTTATCATCTCAATTATATTGAGAAGCATGTCGATTCCTTTTTGTTTAGCTAGCCTACCCACAAACAATATATTAAATTTCTTATTTTTTTCTTTATCATTATGTGATTTGATATGTATGCCGTTGGGTATCATCAAAATATTTTTACATCTATGTGAAATAAGATATCTTTCATAGTCCAAATTTAAAACATGGTGTCCATCATAGAACCTTAAAATATATCTTTTGATTACGTCTACATAAATTTTATGTAATATATTCGGATTATGAAGAAATGGTTCCTGATATACAGATATAATAGGTCTTCTTGATATTTTAGATAAAAATAAAATCATAAATTCGTGATGCGCAAATAGATTATTAAAATAAATAATATCTACATATCTTATCAAATCGTAAAATCTCTTCATATTTGATATAGATAAAAATTTGTCAATAATAATTAATTTTACATTATTTTTTTCAAAATCTTTGATAATGTCTGATATATCTAAACGAATAATCGACGTATGAGAAGGCGTGATAAAAATAACTTCATGACCGAGTATTGCCAGATGCTTGCTCAGATTTGCCAAAGCTATTTCAGCTCCTCCCCATTCCTGTAAATTTATCGGACTATAAATCAATATTTTCATTACTTCATTCACTCCATTTTATTCCTTCAATAAATCCGCATACGTATGAATTTAGAAGTTGATATCTATCATTATGATTCAATATTTTTGATAAATAATATACTACAGATATAGGAAAGAATATATACCAAAAAAATAATTTATGTCTTAATTTACCATATTTTTTTAAAAAAATTATTCTGCTTCTAATTTGATCTCTAGTTTTAAATATTCCAATTCTGGTTATTCTATCTCTATAATCTATATCATGATATATCTTTGATGAAGTAACAGTGACAATCTTATAACCTAATTTCTTTACTCTTATGCAGAAGTCCTGTTCCTCCCAATTATGAGGAAAATTCTTATGATCATGCAGAGTCGTTTTGACGATATCTCTTCTTACCATATATGCGTTAGGAAAATAGTCCACGTCGTCTATTATTAGCGATTTCAGTTGTAATTCTTCGATTTTTTTATTAAGGAATAGATGAAAAGGTATAAAAAATCTGTTAAATTTCCCCCCAGCACACCATATCAAATTTTTTTCATCATAATAACACATTAATGGTCCGACGATGCCTATATTATTATCAGTGCGTATCACATTTATTAATTGGACAATAGTGTCTTTTTCAATGATATTATCGTCGTCTATGAAAAACATATATCTACCCTTCGCCTTTATCGCACCGATATTTCTCGACTCGGCAAGGAATTTTTCTTCTTCATTTCTTATGTATGATATATTCTTAAATTTTTTATTAATTAATTCATCTGTTCCATCACTTGATGCATCATCGACTACTATTATTTCTATTCTCTCTATAGGATAATTGCTTTGAAGAATGCTATTTATTAGTCGTTCAAGCTTATCTTTTCTATTATATGTTGGTATAATTATAGAAACTAAATAGTCATTCATTTTTTATCAGCCCTAATTTTTTTCTGCCCATTTATTTTTATCTATCTTATCATATAATCACACATTTTTAAGGTATTGAATTGGGAAACAATAGAATTAAATACATCTATCAATTCTATTGAATAAGGAACCATGAATGGATTTTTAAATTTGAACATTAATGGCATTTTTGGTTGAGCGATTTGCCAGGAATGTACAATTATTATAGGAGGTTCTTTATATCTATCAAGATACTTCTTCATAAAATAGATAGTCTTATTTCTCATTAATCCAAAAAAAAGACCTGATCCGAAAGGAATAGATTCAGATATCAAATTAAAAGTTAATGAATTTGGATGATCAATATATGTCTTTTTAAAATAAGGATATACTGATATCGGCAAAACTGTGATATTATTGAATTTAAATCTTTTAGTGCCATAAATTGATGAATCATACTCTATTCCATAATCTTCAAGCAATTTTAAGCAATCTTTATCCATGCGCACATTTGGCGCCCTGAAACCTTTTGGAGAATATTCGTCTATAAAATTCTTGGACACTTTAAATTCTTGTTCCAGATCATTTTTATTATGTATTATTCTGTGATCATGCCCATGGTAAGCGATCTCATGTCCTTCTTTTTTTATTTTATATAATAGATCAGGATATGCATCATAGATCTCTCCCGATACAAAGAATGTCAATTTAGAATCATTTTTAGAGCATATATCAAGAATTGTGTCTACCGCTTTTTGAATATATTCCCCGTTATAACTTTTTCTTTCAGATAAATCCATCTTGTAAAACAATTTCATATCATTATGAAAAAACCATTCCAGATCAATTGACATTATTACATTTGGGCGATTCATGGATATCCTTCCAGAATATTGATGAATTTATCAGCACTATTATTCCAATTAAATTCTCTTGCGCTCATCAATGCACTGCTGTAAAATTTTTCTCTTAATTCATTATCTAAAATAAGCTCAATAGCTATTTCCGCCATCTCTTCGTATCCATCTACTAAAATTCCATTTTTTGGATTCTTAATAGAATCTCTCAATCCGGGAACATTATATCCGATCGCAGGTGTTCCCATAGCATTGGCCTCAGTTACGATCAATCCCCATCCTTCTCTTATTCCTGGTACAAGTATAGCCCATGCTTTACTCATCAACTCTAACTTCTTCTCACTCTTAACCCTTCCAAAAAATATCACTCCATCTCCAGCCATATTTTCTAATTCTTTTCTACAGTATCCATCTCCTACTATCCATAATTTTGCATTGCTAATCCTTTCTTTTACTATCCCAAACGCCTTAATAGCGTGATCAGGCAATTTTGCTTTTTTCAATCTTCCAACAAATATTAATGTTGGATCTTTCTCTTTCTCACCCACCCTGTCTAAAGATTTGAAATTAATTCCTTCAGGAACAATAGATATATTCTTAAATCCTAAATCTTTCAAATCTTTTTTCGTGGATTCTGAAACTGTTATCGCTGGAATATCTACATAATTTTTCAACCATCTATCCTCAAAGAAATAATATCCTAAATAATTTATTGGAAATTTAGTTTCATAGAACCAGAACTCTCTTGCAAGCTGATGTATTAGCACCATTATTTTTTCCCCGTTATTTACGAATTCGGGAGTAAAAAATGGTACTGTATTTATCTCATCAATAACAACATCAAAACCTTCTTTAGAAAAATATTTCTTATAATGTTCCCTGGCTTCCAGATAGACGGTATATTTTCCCCCGTCTCTTATTATTCTTATTCCATCTATAATTTCTTCCTTTTTACATCCCGGAAATGCAGATGTGAACCACGCCACGCTATGTCCTTTTTCTATCCATCTTTTTGCATTCTCATGGGTAAATACTTCTGCACCTCCAGCTTCTGGATTTTTGATATCTCTCCAATTATAAATAAGTATACTTTTACCCGTATTTTATCACACCTTCCAGTTTCCTATCATTCCCCAACCTTTTTATTAATTCAGCAACTTCTGGAAAAACTATCTCCAAATCTTTTTCTTTTTCGAATTCAATTATTATCTTTCTTTTTGAATTTAAGATTTTTCCATTTTCAATTATCTCTAATTTCTTATCATAAAAATGTATTATCTTCATTCTATAAAATATGGCGCATGTGTCTACGAACATATTCCATACAGCCTTTTTGTTTACATGGCTATCTAAGCTCATGTTAATTTCAACGGGCGCCTCTCCTATTTTATATCCTAATCTATGAGCATTTGCTAATATCTCAATATCAAAAGCATATCTTTTTACTAATAATATCGGACAAATATCTTCTAAAACTTTTCTCCGATATAATTTTAGTCCAACTTGTGTATCCCTAACTGGAAGTCCAAATAATGTCTTTACAAATAAATAGTACATTTCGCTCAATATAGTTCTATTAAGCGGATATTTCACCTTGGAATCTCTATGTCTCTTTGATCCTACTATAACATCTGCATCTGTTCTTTCCATCTCTTCAATTAATGTCAATATTTGTTTAGGGTGTATATTCATATCAGCATCTATAAAAGCAACGAGATCTCCCGTAGCATATCTGGCTCCATATCTTACTGCAAACCCCTTTCCATGGTTGTCCCTGTAATTCACTATCTTAATATTCTGGTATCTATTAGCAAATTTTTGGACCTTATCGTAAGTCCCATCAAGACTACCATCATCTACTATTATTATCTCATGATCTATTTCTTTTAAACAAGATAAACATTCTTTAATAGTTTCAAGAATAATTTCGTTTTCATTATAGACAGGAATCACAACAGATACTGTCCTACGGATTGTATTGTTATTATTTTTCATCTCCACTAGCACTCCCAAAAATTTTTATCGAAAGTTTGCTTTATATTTCGCTACTTTGTTGTTGAGATACCTCCAAACGTATAGACCATACTCACTATCAAAAATATCAGGTTGACCATAAACAATATTTCTATCATTTCAACTATCGAAGAATTAAATATAGTCAACATAATAATCTCAATAACCGTAAATCCTGCGAACAAAGCAATATATCTCACGTTCCTTACCGCTAAATGGTAATTGACCATAACTCCAGTAATGGAAAAGAAAAACATAGCCATTCCATAAGGAGCAACAAAGTCTATCGCATTTAAATATTTTTGTCCAAATATCTTTATAACTATCCCGGGAAATAAAACGTATATCAGTACTAAAAGTCCGGAAAGAATCCCGGTATAAATAATGCTTTTCTTCAAAATATCCTTTGTGTCCTCTCCTCTAACATATTTTTCAGCGATCATAGGAAATCCTACAGTACCTATCGCTCCGGGAAAAAAGAATATTATTTTTCCAAGAACAGCTACAGAATTATAAATCCCGGCTTCTAAAGGAGAAAAGAAATATTTAGCCAGTATCACATCCAAATTTGAAGGCACCGAATAACTTATCATAGCAACCATCACAGGCAAAGAATTGGAATAAAAATTCCTGAACCTAAAGTCGGGTTCGTGAGGGTTATTTGGCCTTATATATGGCTTAAGAAAAAAAATCGATATCACTAATCCAAACAAAATTCCAAGAGCTGCTCCCATCAAAGCTCCTCCTGCTCTCAGTCCTAACATCACAAGAAGTACTCCAAAGAATAATTTGAAGAAAGCTCCAGAGATATTAGTAACACTCAAAATAGAAAATTTCTTTAGTCCTCGAAGA
Organism: uncultured archaeon; assembly: GCA_902386135.1. Lineage (GTDB taxonomy): Archaea > Halobacteriota > Methanosarcinia > Methanosarcinales > Methanoperedenaceae > Methanoperedens. The sequence goes on along the minus strand of CABMIB010000074.1, from coordinate 66,540 downwards.
GAACCATCTATTATCGGGCTGATCCATGTCAGAAAAAGAATAAATATAAGAATCAGAATAGGTACAACGCTCGACAATTTTAATATATCCATTAATTGGCTGCTAAATATTAGAAAAATTATAGAAATTGTAGAGCCAAGTAAAACCGTTCGTTTTAAAGCTCCTTTTATAAAAAAGCCGATCTGTTTTCCTTCTCCAACAAACTTGGATACGAATTGCGTCGTACTCGTACCTAATGTCTGCGAAATAATTCCAATCATATAGAAAATAGCAAACAGGGCCCCAAAAACCCCGTATTCTTCAGGTCCAAGAACTCTCCCCATATAGACCTGATAAATATAATTGAAGATTCCAGCAATGATACTTGATATAAATATTATAGCGCCATTTTTAGCTATCTCATCTTTTTTAAGGTACTCAACTGTTTTCTGCACCACGCTCATTTTAATTCCCACTCATATAATATCTTTATTAAATTTCCGACAAAGTAATTTCTCGCTTAGTCTTTAGAAAAAATAAAAATACTTTATTCGTTATTCTTGACGGTCTTTTCTTGGCGGTCTTATAATGAATTTTTTAGTGGATATCGTGTTAACATTTCCAGATTGTTTGTTTTCATATTCTGCAGTCACCATATAATTTCCAGGGGAAACCTGATCTCCACTACTATCTTTCTGATCCCAGGTCTGTTTCACCTGTTTCAAAAACCCAAGAGGTTCGAAAGAATCTGCGCAGCCATATCCGTATCCAAATCCACAATCTTCTGATAGTGTATCTACCACTCTTTCGGTATCCAGACTGGTTATCTTCCAGTTATTTACGTTTACGTATATGGTTCCAAGACCCATATTTCTAAAGGTAACATCTACACTCTCTCCATTTTTGTAGAACATTTTATCAGTATAAAATTTCGGTTTTCCAGGTCTTGATCTTATCACAATATCAGTTGGTATCGCTTTTAGAGTTCTCTTATCGTCTCCCTCATATAATATGCCTCTGAACCTCCCTTCAGATACATCATCTGTATTCCACTCAAATGTGTATGATACTCCAGGATTTATTTTTAATACCTCTGCCGAAGAGGGTTCTTGCGAAGCATATACCTCATTTCCTTTATCATCCAGGATTTTCAGTGCATTGAACACATATGCTGGTTTCTCTCCAGTATTTTTAATAACGAATTTCACACTATCTTCTTGTTGATATGTCTGTACATCCATCTTTGCAGATACAATAGCAGGGAGCAGCATCATAGTCAGAAATGCAACCGCTACTATTTTCCATATTTTCGAGTTCATCTTCATTTTATATATCTCCCTTTATATCTTTCTTTGAAACCATTTATCTATTTTTTCTGGCTATAACAAATACAATCGCTACTACAGCGATTAATGATATGATCGTATCAGCCATCCCAAATCCCGGAGACGACTTCTTTTGCTCTTCTTTTATTATTGTTTCTGCTACGGTTATCTCATTCGAATTTTCCGTTATATTAATGACTTTTGCATTTTCATTAATTACAATGGTATCTACCGGTGTACTCACTTGATTGGCTATTGTTTCATTTGTAGAGATATTCGCGTCTTTGTCGGCTGCCAGTGCATATCCTGTTAATGTCGTTGTTGATAATATTGCTAATATCAATAACAATGTATTTGTTTTGCTCATGTTGTAGCCATCTATTTTTAGTTTATTGTTCACGGAATAAATTGATGCATTTATAATTTAATCACGATCAGCTTCTAACCGCTAAAAGTGCTAAACTACACTATATCTGAAATCTCTTACATCCACCATCTCTCACAAAGATTTACTCCTACTCTGGATATTACCCAGAAGTATTTAAATTTTTGCCATGCGAACATACCCCTAAGCGGAAAAGCTCGGCTTGAACTTATATTCCGCATTTCTCTCTTTTATTATGAGGGCAATCATCCAGACATCTTTCCCGTTTTATAGACCGATGCCGATGGGATGGTTTACTGCTATAAGCCATGTACCCTGGCTTTATAGGAATTTTCAGGCGACCTGTGTGGTTTTGCGCAAAGACTCTGAATAATAACCATTCCTGTTTACGTACAATCCAAGCCCCTCAAAAAATCCAGGATAATTTTAAAATTTACCATTCCTGTATATCCGATAATATCCGTTATCATAAAATACACTTAAGTTGCCCTGATTCGACTGTATCCATTCTTTGAGTGGGTCAAAACCAAAGGAATAAAATAAGAAATTATGGCTTCCATCACTATTTATTATATAAGTTGAGTTGTCAATTTTTGATGTATCTGGTTTATCCGCAACCGGCATTGTCCTCCAGAATACTTTAATTCTCTCAGGATTATAGTAATCTATGAACGTATCCCACATAGAAAAATACGTTTCCCTGTTATCAAATACTGCATTTGTTGCAAAAAACTTCGCACCGCTGAGTTCTGTAGTCCGTACCGAATCAAAACTTTCAGTCCCGTAATGTGCCGGCATGTGAAAAAGGATAAGCAAAATTGCCAGAACAGCCAGGATTTTCCGATTAAATGTGAAAGTCAGGATATACACCATTGGCAGTAATGAAAATAGAAAAATCCTGTCATCTATTTCATTTCGTCCGTACTTTAATGCAAAAAGTGCCAAAACACCGACGAGCCAAAAAAAACAAATTTTAGTCAGTTCTATATGTTCCACTTTAGTCCTGCCGGTCATATAAAAAGTATACGCAACAATCATAGCAATAGCGTATATCCCCAGGAAGAAAAGACGGCTGTAATGTACTATCCATCGTGTTAAAAACGCGCCCGGGCTATATTTTTCGGTTTTGAAAAAGCTCAAAACATCCAGTTGCGTAGCTTGTCTTATGAACTCTTTTATACCGGTCTCGAACATAACAGGTGCAAGATAAACGTACCAGGCGACAAATAAAATTAAAAGAACAATTATAAATTTAGTGCGTTTTTTACGGAACGTCTGAATAAATGGTGATGAGAATATAAACGAAGAGATCACCGCTATAGGAGTTAATATATGTGTTATTACCAGGGCAATAAAAGTCAGGGATATCAGTATTATGTTTATGATTTTATCTTTTATGTGGTCAATATTTTCATGTTTATTAGCTTCTGCCGGAGACGTACCGGGGTTAAATTTACTGAATACAACTATAAACATAAATAACAATAGATACAATAAATATGCAAGAGATGGGGGCCCATAGTAGTAAAGACCTGTCCAGAGCGATGCCAGGATAAGAAAAGACGCCATAAAGGATTGGCTCGATAACAACCTGAGGCGTTTTCCGATGCTGAAGGTGATTAAGGTAACTGAGAATACCCAAAATAACGGCATATATCTCAATAAATTCTCTATTTTAATATCTGTTAAATATAAAACAAATGCGGAAATAAGGTGCATAGCCGGCCAGGAACGATAGGTCATTAGAGGATAATTTGATTCGGAGTCCACATACTTTGTATCTAAAACTGTCTTAACTTCTCCTGCGGGATAGTAAGACCAGGCAAATCGTGCGTTATCTTCTGCAAATATCGGCACTCCAAAAAGGAATAGCCCGATAATAACCAGGTATATTAAATATATACCATCATGTTTTGTTTTTTTGTCTAAATATAGTCTGATGGAAGATAACACAATCAATACATATCCAATCCAATATGCCGGAGTCAGGTGAGATAACAATCCAAGAAAATCGTCCACATTGACTACAACAGGCTTTATTTGCCAGATACCGTAAAATAAAAATACCAGGCTGATCACAGCAAAAAATATGTATATTTTTGGATCTAAGGGAGATGAGAACCAGGACCCCATATAAGTAAACTTATTTTCCGGCTGCGAATTTTTAAGTTCTTCGTGTGTTCTGTGATTGATTTCAGTTATTATTTTTTCCGGCATAAACCACAACCTCAAAATAAGATTTATGATAAGTATCAGAATGTTTTTTCATATTCTCTCAGATACCCTCCCAAAGAATACCACCTGGTATAGACCTGCTTGATTTTCTCCTTTGAGTAAATATCCTTATTACGCAAAACCATTCCGATTTTATCCAATCCATTTTCCTTAAAAATAAGATTTTTATCTACCTTTTCAATGATCTCCCCGATCCCTCCTGCATCAGTTCCGGTCACAGGAGTACCCACCGACAGGGCCTCAAGCGCGACAATAGGGTTATTTTCAGGCCATATCGAGGGAACCACAAGCGCAAGAGCATCGTTATAGAGTGACCAGAGCATCTCATCACTCACCCAGCCCAGAACTGTAACTTTATCTTCCAGTTTGTTTCTGGCTATATAATCTACGATTTTCTCTTTAAGTCTGCCTTTTCCGGCGATTATAAGCTTTGCATCTATTTGCCTGCCGTGTTCCTTGAATATTTTTAACAGATTGCAAATCCCTTTGTGCTTTTCAAGAACCCCGACGTATAAAAAATAGTTTGAATAGCCGGAGGCTTTTATGTCTCTGGATAAAGAAGGGACAAAGTTGGGGATATGTACGATATCAGCCTTTACAGGAAGCCCTTCTGAGAGCTTTTTTTCCATAAAGTTACTTGGAGCAATAACAGTATCAATATCTTCTACTGCTTCCCTGAATCCTTTGCTTCTCCGCCATGTCTGGGGTAACCTTTTTGACTTGAAGGTACACGAAAGACAGTCTTTCTGAGTACACTCACTCTGGCCGTATCTCATCAGATCGAATCTCTGGCATATCAGCCAGTAATCATGGGCTGTGTAAAGATTGGTATAGCTCCCCTGCTTTTTCAGGATATCATACCCGAGAAAGAAGATGTTGTGATGGTGGACAATATCAGGTTTGAATTCTCCCAAAAGCCTTTCAAAATTCTTTTTAACGTACGCCGATCTTCCCAGAAGATATGTAAGGTACAGGTCAGCCTTTCCTAAAGGCGATTGCAGCGGATGAAGGAAAACACCATTAACTTCTTCTGTTTCTTTTAAAGACCCCTTGAAATCCGGTTTTTTGTACCTGTAAGCATCAAGGCTGAACATCACATGCACTTCATGTCCGAGCTTAACCAGTTCTTCCGAGAGATACCTAACGTGGGTAGCGTCTCCTCCGATGTGATGGGGTGGATAGTAAGAGGATGTCATTAAAAAGGTTTTTGTCTCCATTAATTTCCACCCTCTAATGTGCAAAAGCTATTTTTAATGCCCCGAGAGCGTATTTACTGGCAAGACTAAAATCTTCCGGATTCTTGATAACGTATCCGATGTTCTGAGCCCACCACTTAGGATTCAAAAATAGCGCATGATGTGCCTGTCTCCTGGCCCTCTCGATCTCTTCGGATGTTAATTCCTCTGTTCTCATTATCGATTTATTCTGGTTCATGGTCCTGAAATCACTTTGTCCTGTTATCCACCCTTTTTCCAGGGCGATTTCATGCAGCCTTGTCCCCGGGTAGGGCGTTGCAATGTTGAATTCACCGCCTGTGGGAAGAGTTCGCTTGATAAACTCGATTGTCTCGTTAACCGTCTCCTGGTTTTCACCCGGTAATCCGAAAATAAAACTGCAGTAGACTTTAAGTCCCGCATCCTTGACCATTTTTATTGCTTCAGCCGATTTTTCGACGGATATTCTCTTATTCGCCTCAGCTATAACCTTCTGGCTCCCGGATTCTATCCCCATGCAAACCGCTTTGCATCCGGCCTGCTTCATTTTTTCAAGAAGATCCCTGTCTAAAAGGTCGACCCTGGAATTACAATACCAATGGATATCCAGCTTTTCATCTATAATTGCCTGGGTGATCTTCTCAACCCGTTTTCTGTTTATAGTGAAGGCTTCATCAAAGAACATTATGGTTTTAATGTCATAATTTTGTTTAAGGTGCCGCAGTTCCTCAAGCACGCGCTCAGCAGATTTTGCTTTCCATTTCGTATTAGCCATCGTACAGTAGATGCAGGAGTTGGGACAACCCTTACTCGTATACATTATCGTGAAAGGCTGGCCGTGTTTAGTATCCGCATAATAAAAATCAAAGGATTTTAGCAGATCATACGCAGGTATAGGTATGTCGTCATAATTTTTCAAAGGAGATGCATCTTTGTTGACTATTATTTCACCTTCATGACGGTATGCAATACCAGCCAAGTCCGAAAGCCCGTCCCCGGCTGAGAGCCTGTCAATGAGCTCCGGAGCCACTGCCTCGTATTCGTCCATTAAGTAAATATCAAGATCCTTTGCCTCATTCAGAACGGTCTTCACAGAACTGCCAAGAGTCCAGCAGATACCGATCGTCGGGGCATCGGAATGCTTCTTTGAAATTGTTGCGGTCTGCATATCCCAGTCAAATGTTGCAGGAATAAACCTGAAAATAACCGCCCCGTAATCCATCCCTGAGACCATCTTTTCAAAAGCCGGGTAATCGATATTCTCTCCGTTAGCATCAATAAGGCTGACTTCATGCCCCCTTTTTCTCAAAAGAGATGCTATCTGGAGCAGACTATACGGAGGTAGAACCGAGTTCTTCTCTATGATCTCACACCTATCTTCCCTGATAACAGATACCTTTTTAAACCTTGGTGGGTTCACCAATAACACTTTCATATTATCTCCTCTTTTAATATTTGTTCGTATATCTTCTCTGTCCTGTTAGACATAATTTCAGACGTAAATTCCCCCAATATTTTTTCACGGGCATTTTTTGATAACCTTTTTGTTTCGGACTCATTGTCCAATAAATATAACAATTTTTTTGCTAATATTTCCGGGTTACCGGGCTGTACCAGCAGCCCGTCAACTTCATCATCTATGATTTCAGGAACTCCCCCGACATTGGATGCTATAACGGCGGACCCGGAGCTCATTGCTTCAAGGATACTAAAAGGAAAACTTTCTATTAAACTCGGAAGAACAAAAATCGATGAGTTTGCATATATTTCAGGCATTTCGGCATGCGGAATATATCCCAGGGAAGAATAGCTGTGTGAGGGGATGCCCTCATGCTCGAACATTCTTACCCATTTGCTGTTCGCCTCCGGCCCGGCAAAAGCGAAATGAACATCTCTTGTTTCGCTTATCACCTGCCGCATAGCTTTTATCAGAATATTAATCCCTTTCAATGCGATGAACCTCCCGGAAAAGAGCACAACGGGTTTATTTGTATCAAGCCCTTCCACCGCATGATTTTTTTTCTCCGGTGAAAATAGCTCGTGGTCTATCCCGTTGTGGATCATATTTACCCCCTGGAGCCCGTAGTTCTGCTCCAGTAACCTCTTCATCCAGTTCGAGACCGTTATTATTGTCGGGGACCTCTTCAAATAGAGTGTCTGAATAAGCTTCAGTATGGGAAAAAGTCCGAGCGTGTATCTCTCAGATGCATCCATATCCCGGAAATCAAGACCTGACGCCAGAATCCCCTGTTTATGCCCTTCAATGACAGTATGTACCGTGGTCACCATGTTCTTATTTGATCTTATCAATCTCAATATCACATCAGACATGTGTGGAACATCAGCATGGATAATATCTATTTTATTATCCCTGCAGATTTTCGGGAGGCGCTTAAAACACGAATACTGGAAGGCTGCATTATAAAGAAAAGTATCATTGGCATCTGAAATGGTATGCAAATGGATTTTGTTGTCAAAAAAATCAAGGATCTTTTCATCGCTATACGCAGATCCGTTATCTATTTTTCTCCTCAAACTTATAACGTGTACATTATGTTTTTTTGAGAGATATTTCGCAAGCTCGATCGTGTATGTTCCCGCTCCTCCCCAGTTCGGCAGGAACTCAGGTGCTATAAGCGCTATGTTCATCCTGTCCCCCCATACTCATATGCCATATACGTTCATATAATGGAACCTGTACGCATTTGTTGGTAAACAAAAATAATAAGTATTTAAATAAGTTATATGGCACTACCAGTTCTTTCAAACTTTTATTCTCTATGCCAAGACGCAGAGCATGCGACTTGATCATGGTCTGGAAAATCCTTCTTGCCTGCGTCTTATATAATTTTATATTCTCAATTTTATCATTAAATTTAGGTGTAATATTTATTTTCCATGGCTGGAGATCCGGACTGATAGAGTTCGCTCTTACTTTTATTTGCTTAAAAGTTAGCTGCGATGCATAGTGAAGATCTTCATAAAAAACAATTTTTATGTTATTTTCCCTGGCAATCCTGCAGCAAACATTACATACAATAATATGGTCGATATGGTTCCCAAGACCCATAGGCGATACTATCAATTCGCATTCAGATGATCTTATTAGTTTTGATAAAGCATGATATACCTCTGTATATATGGGGTCTGAAGCAGGATCATTGTTCGCAAATATATCCCGGTGTGAATACCCTCTAAGTGGCGGTTCCGAGAAACCGAAACTCTGGAATTTAATTTCCAATCTCTCAGCGAATTCAACGTCCTCTAAATGCCTTAATTTTGATATTTTTTCAGGGCCCGGTATTTTAATGCATGGTGAGAAATTAGATTTTGTAAAAATAGTCACCATCAAAGACGGCCCATGGAAGAAATCCTGTAATAAAGTTCCCCCCAAGGAAAATGCGATATCGTCCGAATGCGGGGATACTAATATTGTTCTTATTTCATTCTTCATGAATACCATCTCTTGTGCAAATACTGGTTTTTTTTATCCTTTTTTACCTTTTCAAGATTTTTTAAATACTGTTTGATTATAATATTCCGGATACTATACCTGTCCCTGAATGAGCTGAGATTGGAATTCCATTCTTCCCTCTCCCTTCAAAGAAATGCCTTCTTTGATTTTCAGCCCCGTTTTTTTAATAAGCGCAGGTCTTACTGCGCTGATTTTTTTCTCTATCCTTTCCTGCCCATAAGATTCAATACTAATACCCCCATTTCCAGAGAAGAATTCCCACGCATTTTATCTACAGGTTACCTTTTTGGTAATTCAATGAGCTTCCACACCCAAGGAATTCAACCTGTTACCCGGTGTTATTTTTCCTCCCTTCTAAGTGATATCTATGTCTATTATATCTATGTCTGGTTATTTAAGCCTTTCTTACTTATCGCTCACCTATTCTTCCTATTGAACAGGACTGAAGTTCATACCTGCATTAACTTTAAACTTATTAATCAGTACCCACTTTATACAGTTTAACGCATTATGCCTCATATGCGGAAATACTGTACAAAGCATCCAGCATGGATTTGGGCAGTTATTGATATTTACTTTATCCCTGAATTCGTTAGCTTTCCCGGAACGCCATATTTCATCAAATGTCTGGTTCGTTATATTTCCAAAATTCCAATCTAATACATTGCACGGGTGTATATTCCCATCAGGGGTCATAAAGAAAAAATCAGTCCCTGCACCACATTGAATTTTTCGTTTCCCTGTTTTAGCATAATAATAATTGCCGCTGTCTATATAAGCCCTGAACCAATCCTTTGGATAAAATGATCTTAAATGGTTTTTTGTCAGCTTCTCAAGCTGAGCACGCAGCTCTTCCAGGTCTGCTATAGGTTCATTAGTCGACTTAAACATTAATTCGGAACTGTGAGCTATCCCGCAAAAGGTATACTGGACATCTAATTCCTTTGCTAACTCTATGACATTAGAGAGCTGATTGATGTTATGGTTGGTAGCAGTGTAAGCAATCCCTATATCCTTAACTCCTATTTCTTTTAAGACATGTACCGTATTGATCGCCCTATCAAATGCATTTTTTATGCCTTCTACAGCGTCATGGAACTCCCCTATCCCGTGAATGGAAACATTCACGCTTACATTTCTTATACCATTTGAGAGTATTGTTTCCATATGTTCTTTAATTCTATCAGTGAATAGACCATTTGTAGAAATCCCTATTCTCGGTTCATTACAGGTTTCACTTAAGACGGCAATTACCTCTGGAAGATTTTTTCTCAGGAAAGGTTCACCTCCGGATATATTGATATACTTAAGTGAACATGGCAATTTTGCATATAATTGGGGATCTACTTCCTCGCAAGCTGGCTTCTTCCAGATGTCACACATTACGCATTTACTATTACATTTATAAGTGACCGCAATAACCGCATCAGTAGGTAATTTCATAAAAACCCCTGGTTGCTAAGAAATCTGTATAACATCTTCATATACCCTCTCGGTCTCTTTCCCTATCTTCTCCCAGCTAAATTTCTCAACTACAGTTTTTCTTGCATTCACTGCCAGTTTCTCCGAATAGTCTTTGTCCAGAAGCAGATTAGTTATACTTTCTACTATTGCCTCTGAATCTCCGGGAGGTATAAGAACTCCGTTCTCATCATGAGTTATAGCTTCCGGAATAGCGCATATATTAGTAGCTACAACAGCAGTCTGGCTGCTCATTGCTTCGAGTATCCGTATGGGAAGATTCTCATACAGGCTCGGGACAACAAACACACTTGCTAGTGCGTATAACCCTGCCAGTTCGGAATAATCCTGATAACCCAAAAAGCTATAATATTTCTGTTCCACACCCTCTTTTTCCAGAATATTTATCCAGGGTTCCTTAGCTCCGGCACCGGAGAATACAAAATGCACATCCCTGTTTTCTTTGATGATCTCCGGAATCGCTTTAATCAGGTAATGTGCTCCTTTTGCAACCGTCAGTCTTGATGAAAAAAGTACAATAGGCTTATCTGTATCCAGGCCTTTAACCAAGTCACTTTTTACCTCTGGTGAGAACAATTCAGTATCTACCCCATTATATATTACATTTATATTATTAATTCCATAATTTTGCTCAAGTAGCTTTTTCATCCAGTTCGAAACGGTTATTATTGTCGGGGATCTTTTCAAATACAATCTCTGGATAAGCTTGAGCATCGGGAAAAGGGCAAGAGTATACTTTTCAGATGCGTCCATGTCCCGGAAATCAAGGCCTGATGCCTGGATCCCCTGTTTATGCCCTTCGATGACAGTATGTACCGTGGTCACCATGTTCTTATTTGATTTTATCAATCTCAGCATAACATCAGACATATGTGGAACATCGGCATGGATAATATCTATTTTATTTTCCCTGCAGATTTTCGGGAGGCGCTTAAAACACGAATACTGGAAGGCTGCATTATAAAGAAAGGTATCATTGGCATCTGAAATAGTATGCAGATGGATTTTATTGTCGAAAAAATCAAGGATCTTTTCATCACTATATGCCGATCCATTATCGATTTTCCTCCGGAGAGTAATAACATGCACATTATGTTTTTTTGAAAGATATTTCACAAGCTCAATCGCATAAGTTCCCGCCCCTCCCCAGTTCGGCAAAAATTCAGGCGCAAGGAATGCTATGTTCATGCTTCTCCTTATGCGTACACATAGATACGCTCGATATTTGATCCCATTTTCCGACTCACTCCTTTTTTATATACAGCCAGTATGCCGTAAATGCATGCTCAGGATAGCGATACTTTTTATTTGCAGTTATTTATATTTCATTTCACTAAACCCCGGGTAGTTATAGTATATCCCTCTTAATTTATAACAGTTACTCTTGTAAAAAAGTTAAAATTAAGCACCAGACCAATGAACCGGCTGCCACCATAATTAATCAAAAAGACATACGAGTTCGTTTCAAGATATTGATATGGGGCTGGTGAGATTTGAACTCACGATCGACGGGTCTCTCCGAAAACGCCAGGTTTTTGGCTTCCCGACCCCCGAATTAATTCGGGGGTTTAAGCACGTTCAGTGCTCCAACGGCTCCTCATCGCTTACCGCGTCCGGTTCGCTCGGCAGACCCGTTGCTCATCATAACACCCGGATTGCTCCGGTTTCCGCTGGAGCCCGTCGCCATGCCGGACTAGGCCACAGCCCCTGGTTCTGGTAACCCGGATATTTTCTTTACCAGGGTTAGCAAAAGGTATCGCTATACTCGATTCGATTACTATTAAAGTTATCTAATCAAAGTCACAATGTCCGGCCTGTCCTAAGAGCCTTTAAATTTCGGTCTCCTTTTTTCCAGAAATGCATTTATACCCTCTACATGGTCCTCTGAGGCGAAGCACTCGGAAAACGAAATAGCTTCCACCTCAAGCCCCTTTTTTATATCCAGATTTTTGTTAATTAAATTCTTGGCCATTTTTATAGCTAAAGGACTTTTTTGCGCCAGAACCTTCGCCGTTTCCTCTGCTTTGTCCATCACTTTATCATCGTCCACAACGCTGTTAACAAGCCCTATGGATTCAGCTTCTATTACATCTATAGTCCTGCCTGACAGGATAAGTTCCTTTGCCCACCCTATGCCCACAAGCCTTGTAAGTCTCTGCGTGGCTCCAAAACCCGGAATAAGACCGAGGTTCACTTCAGGCTGGCCGAATTTTGCATTATCGCCAGCTATCCTTATATCGCAGGCAAGAGCTAATTCGCACCCGCCGCCCAGGGCATATCCGTTGATTGCTGCGATCACAGGCTTCCCTATGTTCTCCAAAAGATCGAAGACATTATGACCGAGCCTCGAGAACACCTCTGCCTCTATGGGGTGCATTTCTTTAAGCTCATTAATATCAGCCCCTGCGCAGAAATTTATACACCCGGTTATGATTATAGCCCTTGTCCTGCTATCCTTCCCAAGGCCGGTAAGCACATCTCTCAGTTCCTGGAACATTTCTGTATCCAGGGCGTTCATGGTCTCCGGTCTGTTCAAAATGATTATGCTTATCTCTTCTTTTCTCTCTACCTTTACCTGTTCACCTGTAGCCATAGAATCCTTCCCCACTTTTTCTCCCCAGCTTTCCGCCTGCTACCATTTTCCTCAGCAGTGGGCAGGGCATATATTTCTCACCCAGCTCGGCATGAAGAACCTCAAGTATATCAAGGCATATATCCAGGCCTATAAAATCCGCAAGTTCCAGCGGACCCATAGGATGGTTTGCACCAAGCTTCATGATTTTGTCTATGTTTTCACGGGAGGTAACTCCTTCCTCTAGGCAATAAACAGCGTTGTTTATCATAGGTATAAGTAAACGGTTTATGATAAAGCCGGGATAATCATTGATGGTGACCGGGGTCTTTCCCATTCTTTGCGCAACAGCAGCTACTGTATTTACTGTTTCTCGCGATGTGCGCATGCCCTGAACGATTACCAATAGTTTCATTATATAGGCAGGGTTCATGAAATGCATGCCCGTGAACTTCTCCGGTCTTCCTGTTACCTGGGCAAGCCGTGTTATGGAGATAGAAGAGGTATTTGATGCAAAGATGGTTCCCGCCGGGCATATCTTATCAAGCTCTTTAAAAATCTGTTTCTTTGCATCTTCTTTTTCTACCACCGCTTCGATTACCAAGCCAGCATCTCTGCAATCTTCCAGGCTTGCGGTGGTTTTTATATTGGAGAGGATTCTATCCCTCTCTTTGCTCTCAAGCTTCCCTTCGCCAACCCTTTTTTCCAGTCTTTCCTTTATTTTCTCAAATCCGGCTCTCGCATGTTCCTCTTTCGTAGCTGCCAGAATTACTTCATATCCGCTCTGGGCTGCCACCTGGGCTATGCCGCCCCCCATAGTCCCAGCACCTATTACGGCGATTTTCTTTATGTCCATGCTAAATCCCTCCACAATCTTTGTGTTTTACCCCTCAAAGCTATTTTTTCCTAATAGAGAACCATAGCTATTGATTACATATCAATTTTTGGATGGGAAGAACATTAACTTAACAATCAGACATCAATAAATTGGAAACTTAACGGGTAATCTCTTATCGTTGAAAAGGTTTTTATAACCTGAAATTCAGATTATATACGGGGAACTATGGATTTTTCGTTTACCGAAGAACAGGAACTTTTCAGGAAATCGGTCAGAGAGTTCTGCGAAAGGAAGCTTGCGCCCAGAGCACGTGAAATAGATGAGAACGGAGAGATCCCTTACGATGTCCTTGAAGACATGGCGGCATTCGGTCTTCTTGGCATAACGATTTCAGAAAAGTACGGGGGGAGAGGGGCGGATTTTACCACGGCTGCGATAGCCGCAGAAGAAATAGCAAGAGCCGACATAAGCATGGCTGCTGCTGTTTATTATCTGGTGGAGGCGGGCTGGGGCTTCCTGATGGAGAGATATGCGACTGAAAGAGCCAGGGACGAAATACTGCCAGATGTTACCGCAGGTAAAAAATTCCTGGGGATAGCATCGACAGAGGCTTCAGGGGGTTCTGATGTTGCATCTATTTCAACAAGGATGGAAAAAAGAGACGGCAAATTCATAGTGAAGGGTGCGAAGACCTTCATAAGCGGTGTCAGGGAAGCTGCCAGGCTTGGAGGAGGGTATGTGACCATCGTTAAGACAAACCCTGAGCTTAAGCATAAAGGTCTCTCGCTTTGTTATATCCCCGTAAAAGATACACAGGGGATAACTACCAGCGTCTTTAAACAAATGGGCAGGGAAGGCATATCCACGGGAACAATAATCATGGACAATGTAGAGGTACCTGAACATAATCTCATAGGGGAATGGAACAACGGATTTTATTACGCCCTGGAGGGCTTTAACTGTGCAAGGACGCTGGTCGCTGCTGCCTGCATCGGCGCTGCCGGGAAGGCCCTGGAGTCGGGGATCGAGCATTTGAAGAAAAGAAAGGTCTTCAACACCCCGCTTGCTAAATTTGAAGGGATCCAGTTCCAGCTTGCAGAGGATTATATGAAGCTTGAGTCTGCAAAAATGCTTGTCTATAAGGCTGCCTGGATGCTTGACCTGATGTACACCGAGGGCAGGTTCAGCCATACTGAACTAAACAGGGCAGTGGCGATGGCTAAGCTTAATGCACCCACGGCAGCATTCGATATTATCAAAGATGTATTAACATGGTACGGGGCATACGGCTACACAAAGGAAGCGGGGCTTGAGCGGGGTTTAAGGGGCGTGGCATCCTATATAATCGGGGCTGAGGGGGCGCAAAATATCATGAGACTGATAATAGGCAGGGAACTTCTGGGAAAAGAGTTCTCCCCTTATTGAAAAAAGATTTGAAAGTTCATTGAAGCCTCATTGTAACATCTGCCTCAATTCATTTTCAAGAGGTATCCGCATGCCACTGCTGAACCCGTGACTGCCGGTCGTTACACTATAAAACTGTTTCGGCTCGTTCGCTTTTTTAAACGTCCTCACGGCTATGTCGATTGGAATAATGCTGTCGTTGACAGAATGCATCATCACGAGCTTGCGCGGCGGGATTAGCCCGAGGTATGTATCCGGGTCTATGGAACGGTAGAACCTGATAAGAGTCTCATCCTGGATACCTGCGATCTCGGATTCAGTATCATAACCGCTTGTGCTGATGCCGATGACTCCTTTGATATCCGGGTCAATCGCTGTCGCTATAATGGCAAAACGCCCACCGTTGCTTTCCCCGACTATTGCAATCCTTTTTGGGTCGATCCTTGGATCCTGCTTCAGGACATCAACTGCGCGGAGGGCATCGAACACCATTTTGTGCTCTACAGGCTCTTTGCCTTCTTTGAACAAATTATAATCGTAATTAGAATTCACGCCTCCGCGGTTGCGCTGCTCGATACCCAGGCTTGCGTATCCCAGGCTGGAGAATATCTCAGCCAGCGCCTGCGTACCTTCTTTCGGGACAGTGGCGCCAGGCAGGATCACGAGAGCGGGCACTTTTTTATCAGATGACGGGATGCGGAGGAGCCCTTCTACCGTGTAGTCCTTGCTCGCAAAAGAAATGTTCTCAAGCGTGTAGTTACCGCCGGATTCTGTTTTGAGAACATTGACATCAACCTTGCCCCTGTTCTCAGGATAGGAGAGAACTCCGTCTTTCCCCACGCTCCACTGGTCGCTTCCTTGCGGCATAATAGAGTAAATAATAAACAGCAGGATAAATATACAGAGCACGACAGCAATGGTCTTTGAATTAAAATACGACCGCTTCTCAGGTAATTTTTTTACAGATATTTTTGGTTCTGCTTTACGCTGGTTCTTTTTTTTGCTCATTTTTTCCCGTGTATCAGCCCGGCAAGTTCAGCTACTCTTTTCCCAAGCGCTCTTCCTTCTTTCAGTCCTGCCTCATCAGAGCCCGCGGCGCCGTAGTGACCGCCTGTTTCGAACGGGTCGCCCACAACTGTCATGCCGCATATGAGCATTGCCTGGAGTATGGACATTATCGTAGTCTCTTTGCCGCCCGTCCTGTGCGCAGACGTGGTAAAGGCGGCGCCTACTTTATTAAAAAGCTTTCTCCTGACCGTGACGGTGTTCTCAAAGAACTTTTTCAGTTCTGCTGCCATAATCCCGAAATATACGGGGGAGCCTGCAATAATGCCGTCGAACTCAGGAAGCTCATTGATATCGACTTCATCCACAGTTTTGAGCGTCGGGTTCCCGCCGCCATCGCGTACGCCCTGAGCAATCGCTTTTGCGAGTTTTTCGGTATTTCCTGCCCGCGAGTAATAGACTATCAGTATCTCTGGCATGGGAAAATACTACATTGTTCCATCCGATAAAGATTTCGAAGAACATAAAGATGTTAACATAATTTTCGGCGGCATACTAGGTAAACCATGAGCGCTCACCGCAAAGAACGCAAAGGCCGCAAAGAGTTTCTATTTCTGTCCTTTGCGTTCTTTGCGCCCTTTGCGGTGTTTCATATAACTCATCACTCTGACAGAACTCAGAAATGTTGTGCAATAATAACTTAAGTTAACATCATTAACGCAAAAAATAAAACGACTAGTTCACGAATTTAGGTGAGAAATACTTCTTGATGACCGTATCGCATTTACTGCACGTTATCATGAGCCAGTCGCCTACGTCCTGTTTGTTATAGTGGTCGAATATGGACGCACCGCAGCCCGGACAGATGTAGTATTCCTTGAAATAGTAGTTGTAGAACTCAGGGCAGCGCTCAAGCCAGTTGATGGTCTGCAGGAGTCTTTCCAGGTACCTCTGCTTTCCGCCTTCCGGATTTTTTTGCATCTCCTCGCGAACATGCTCTTCCATGTGCTTTATATGGCTCTTGCTGTGTTTTCTTATACGCTGGTAGTCGCTGATGAACTGCCTTCCGCTCTCAAGGTATTTCATGTAGCCTGTTTTTGTGTTCGAGCCTTCATACTTCAGCGTTCTCAGAAAGTATTCGCTCATCAGGTCTTCCATGATATCGGAGCATTCGGTGCATATATTGTATCCTTCGTAGTTTTTTGAGTCCTGGTCACCCTTGCATATCTTGCAGGTTTCCATCCCTATCACCCTATTTGCACTGGTTTTGTAGCCTCACGCGTGAACATTATAGGATACAGGTTAAGCACGGACAGCAGGTCTCCTTTTTTGATCTCTCCTGCTTCCTGTCCGAGTACGTAAGCGCTGTTGATGATCCTGTCCGTCTCCACAGGCGCCGGACCGTTTTTAGCCCCCACCTTTATGACCGATACCAGCGGGTGGTGGCTGAAAGCGCAGGGCATTGCAAGCATGTCTTTCTGTACTTTGATCTCTTTTACCTTTACGCGCTCAAGTTTGCCTGCCCCGATAGTAACGTCCTCATCCGCGATTACCATCTCCCACTTAGCCCGCGTGGCTATTGTGAATTCGTACGGCGATGCTTTCACTTTTTTTCGGTCTATTTTCCCGCCTTCGCGAGAAACCACGTTTACGATTTCGCTCATAAAGCTCCTCCTACGTCTACATAA
Source organism: uncultured archaeon (assembly GCA_902386135.1). GTDB lineage: Archaea > Halobacteriota > Methanosarcinia > Methanosarcinales > Methanoperedenaceae > Methanoperedens. The sequence goes on along the minus strand of CABMIB010000074.1, from coordinate 48,938 downwards.
ACGTCATAGTACTTAAAGATTATCACGATTAAACATGATAAAATTTGTCAGGATAATAAATTAAAAGAGTAGTCTATAGATATGCTTTCACTGGATATTAAACAATAACATGGCAACTAAATTATTAAAGTTCCAGTCACAAACGAAACTTTAATAACCACATAAAGACTTTCAGATAACCGCGCTCCGATAGTGTAGCACGGCCAATCATGTCAGACTCTCACTCTGACGACCTGGGTTCAAATCCCAGTCGGAGCATTTGGAATTTTTTAATGATTTCGTCTCCTGATAAGTGTACAGAATTTGAGTGAAGGATTATCTCGGTAAATATCCTTCAAGCTAACAGTATCCACCGTCTATCAGCCCATAAGTTTTATTTCATCTGCACCCCTATAGAAAAATGGGAGTGGTAAATTACGGTACAACAAAAGAGTGTGGACGAAAACCTGCAATTGATGAAAACGCTGGATGACGCATGGAATACCCAGAACTGGGATACGTTCAACAAGCGCCATGCTGAGAATGTCGCCGTGTACTGGCCGGGCCAGCCGGAGCCAACGAGGGGACGAATGGCGCATCAAAAGGAAGCCGTGGAATTTTTCAAGACATTTCCTGACAACCGTGTCGGGAACGATCCGTATAAGATCCTTTTCGGTCAGGGTGACTATACCTGTTCAGTAGCCGAATTTACAGGCACCATGAAGGGGCCCATGAAAGGTCCTGAAGGCAAAATGATTCCTCCTACGAACAAAAAGTTCCGACTTGAGTTTTGTACCGTCGCCCACTGGAAGAACGGGGAAATCGTTGAGGAGAGGCTATTCTATGACCTGATGGGAATGATGAGGCAGCTTGGCCTGATGTGAGGAAAGTTGTAAAGAGTAAAAGAAATATCGTCTATCTATCTTGCGCCCAGAAAGATGTATATATCCACAAAAAGCACCACAAAACTGACCATGAGAGTATACAGACTGCGCATGAGCCAGCGCTGCTTTGCACTCGCTATTTCCTCAAAGACGTGTTTTGCGTCCTCAGGTTCCTCAGGGTGAACCTTGTATATTTTTGTTGTAAGTACTAATGTTGCACAGCCAAGAACTGCGAACCATAGCAAGATCGGCGCTGAGAAAAGGGAGACGAGAAGCCAGTGATAATCAAAATATCTTGTTGAACCAAATACAACCCTCATGTCTGCAAAAGATATTGCATGGAAATACACACCTTCAAGAAAGCTCACCGCTGCTATCAGGTTCTTGGCGCTGTCCTCTATTGAGGATATGGATTCTTTCGCCATCTGCAGGATGATGTCTCTCCAGAACACGTCTGCGGCCTGAGGCGGCTTTCCGCTTATTTCTCCGTTCATAGCTCGATCTCATTATCCTTGCCGCAGTAGGGGCAGGTTTTGAGGAGGCGCGTTTTCTCCGGCTCGGGTTCGGCGGGATTAACTGATGGAGGCAGACTCTTATATATTGTTATTACATTATCGCCTGGCGCCGTCATTGTGAATTTTTTCTGGCAATTCCAGCATTTAACCACTATCTCTTTCTCGCCGTTCATTTGTAACCATTCCCATCTAACATAGAGTGCATGCTCCCCTTTTTGTTCCCTGATCTCCCCTGGACTCCCACTTACTCCAGTTTCTTCAGTTCCTTGAAATCCACAACCGTAGATATCGGATAAGTGTTCACCTTTATCCCCATCTCTTCCACTGCTGCCATGGCATTCACGCCTGCGTACACCACGATACCGACCTTGCCGTTATCAACAGGCGCATCAAGCACTGGCTTTCCGGGTTTTCCGATCTCGGTTATACCTCCTATCCTGGAGTCAGTGATAGAGCGCAGGACTTTTACAGCCTCAGGCAGCGCAGATGCAGGGATCTCTCTCAGGTTGGCAAGAAGCTTGCCTGTTCCCGTGTTCACAGCATCCATCACCCGCGTCATTTTCCGTGAGATGAAAATCCGCATCGGGTCGATGGAAGTCCCGTTATAGACAATGAGATCATCAAAACAGACCGGTTTTTTATCTTTGACCTCCAGTATTCCGCCGTATTTGGTATTTACCGGGATACCGTTCTTCAGCAAAATCCCGTCGATGGTTATACTGCACATGGTCGCTATCCCGACCTTGCCCTCCGGGACCTTAATGTCAGAGGTCATTGTCCCCTCATCTATCAGCTTGATATACGGGCTGATGGGATAACCGTTGTACACCACTTGCCGCAGTATCTCGGTGGTCTTATCAAGGTCTTTCTTGTCAATAATCGATGTATTGATTATTACTTTGCCCTCCCCGGTCTTCAGGTCAAAAGTGGTATCATAAATGAGTTTCTCTATCCTGGTAATGATGAAGCCAAGCCTGTCCCCTACCAGGGCATTGTTCAGTTCGTTAATCCCGCGCTCGGTAATTATCCTGCCGTCATATCCCTGGCGCTGGGTGAGACCGCGCTCATCCAGGATACGGAGGTGGTAGCGGACGCCCCTCTCTCCGATTGGGTATCCGCGCTCGTTCATCCTGTCGGCTATCAGCCGCGCCCCGATAGGCTCATGGTTCTCATGGAGTATTCTCAGTATCTCTATGAGTTTTCTCTGTACCTGCGAATCGATTGTAGTTGTTACCATTTCACTTTACTATATTTTGCTTTATTATATTAGATCGTATTCAGATAGCGGTTAATTTCCCAATCATGTACACTTATCCTGTACGCATCCCATTCCGCCCTTCCGAGCCTCATGAAATCCGCATATACGTGCTCACCGAGTGCTCCACGTATAATATCATCGGTCTCCAGGTAATCCAGTGCTTCCTTCAGACTGCCGGGCAGGGATTCGATACCATGGTTCTTTCTCTCCTCATCAGTCAGGTGGAAGAGGTTCAGTGTAGTTGGCTCACCGGGGTCTATCTTGTTCGCAACGCCATCAAGACCAGCCATTAGAATTACTGCAAATGAAAGATACGGGTTGCATGACGGGTCAGGGCTCCTGAGTTCCACGCGCGTGCTCATTCCTCTTGCCGCAGGGATGCGGATCATGGATGAGCGGTTCGCTCCGGACCATGCTATATACACGGGCGCCTCGTATCCGGGTACGATCCTCTTGTAGCTGTTCACTATCGGATTCGTGACCGCTGTGAAAGACTTGACATGTTTCTTTAACCCGCCAATGAAGTACCGCAGGGTATCGCTCACTTCCATGTCCTCTGACTCGTCATAGAAAGCGTTCTTATTGTTTTTGAACAGGGAGATGTTGGTATGCATGCCCGAGCCGTTTATCCCGAAAATGGGTTTTGGCATGAAAGATACATGCAGGTTATCCTTAAGTGCTATTGTCCTTGTAACGAATTTGAATGTTATGACGTTATCGGCAGTTGTCAGTGCATCCGCGTATTTGAAATCGATCTCGTGCTGGCCGTTTGAAACTTCATGATGGGAAGCCTCTATGTTGAACCCCATGTTCTCAAGCGCCCCGACCATGTTCTGCCGGACTTCCTCGGCCCTGTCGATGGGCGGGAAATCGAAATAACCGCCTAAATCATGCGGGATCGGTACGTTCTTATCATCCTTGCATTCCAGCTGGACTTTACCGTCCTCACGTTCGAATAAAAAGAACTCGATCTCAGGGCCAGTGTTCATGACAAAACCGTGTTTTGCGGCTTCTTTAATCGCTCTCTTCAGGACATAGCGCGGGTCACCTTCAAAAGGCTCCCCGTTGGGCTTGTGAACGTCACATATCATCCTTGCGACCTTGCCGCCGCTCACATCCCAGGGAAGTATCCTGTATGTGTTAATATCAGGCTTCAGTATCATGTCGGATTCTTCGATTCTGACAAATCCCTCGATGGAAGAGCCGTCAAAGGCTATTCCGGATTTCAGGGCTTTTTCTGCCTGTGATACGGGGATGCCCACGTTCTTGACCATGCCACCGATATCAACAAACTGGAGTCTCAAAAATCGTACTTGGTTTTCCTCTATTGAGGTTAATACATCTTCATTTGTTTTTATCATTGTAATCAGTAACTCCAACCCACTCTAATTACGATATGTAGTAATAAATCATTCGGGAAAAACAGGTGGAATAAAAATAGGAAAAATATAAAAGAGCCATTCCAGCGTGTTAAAGCTGGAATGTGACCGAAATTAAATATCGAAATATTGATAAAACTCAAAAGGCGTGGGTCTTATTGAGTTTTGCTTGTATTCCTCGGATTTTAGCTCTATCCACATATCGATGGCATCTTTCGGGAATATCGATTCAAGGAACTTCCTGTCCGATTCCAGTTCATTAAGTGCCTCCTGCAGCGAACCCGGACATTCCTTGATGCCCATCTCACGCCTTCTCTCGGCAGTGAGGTGGTAGATGTTCTCATCGCACGGGTTCCCCGGATCCATCTTTTTCTTAATGCCGTCAAGCCCTGCTGCTGTGAGCGCGGCAAAGGCATAATAGATGTTGCAGCTGGTATCGGGCGGCCTGAACTCTATCCTCTTGGGAGCTTCCTTGCCTTTCTCGTATACAGGCACCCTTATGCTTGCTGACCTGTTGCGCTTGCTCCACGCGATATAAACAGGCGCCTCGTATCCGGGCACAAGCCTCTTGTATGAGTTCGTTGTCGGCGATGTGATGGCGCAAAGAGCCCTTGAGTGCTCCATGAGACCGCCTATGTAGTAGCGGCAGGTCTGCGATATTTCAGCGTATTCATCATCGGGGTCATAGAAAGTATTGCGTGATTTCCCGTTCATCCCTTTCCAGAGCGACTGGTGGATGTGCATTCCAGAGGCGTTGTCCCCGAATATGGGTTTTGGCATGAAAGTGGCGACCATTTTCATATTGTACGCCACGTTCTTGACAACGTTCTTGTACGTCAGCACGTTATCCGCCATCTTTGTAAGGGTGTCGTATTTCATATCGATCTCGCACTGCCCTGCTGTGGCTACCTCGTGGTGGTGCGCATCGCATATGATGTTGAAATAATCGTAAAGCTGTCCTGTTATCTCGTTCCTCAGGTCCACGAGAGTATCCTGTGGCGGAGCAGGATAATAGCCTTCCTTAAAGCGGATCGGGTGGTTGATGCCGCTTGTTTGGGACCACGGCGCTTCTTTGGACTGTATTTCGTATCCTGTGCCTGACCAGGCATCGCGTGCTGTGGAGAAACTTGGAAGAAGCTTGAATGAATCGAACACGAAGAACTCAAGTTCAGGCCCCCAGTACGAAAAGTCAAAACCCGCTTTTTTTACCGCTTCCTCAGCCTTCTGTGCAATGTACCTCGGGTCGCGCGTGAAGCGCGGTCCTCCGAATGCGTCGTAGAGGTCGCAGATGAGACGAAGTGTTCTATGGGGGGTGTTATCGGTCCAGGGAAGAATCGCGCATGTGTTCGGGTCCGGGAACATCCTCATGTCCGACTCGAATATGGACTTAAAGCCCTTGATAGAAGAGCCGTCCAGCTTTCCTATGCCATCCGTGAAGTCCTCTTCTCTAAGAGTATATGAGGGGATCGTGATGTGCTGGATATAGCCGGGGATATCCATGAATTGCAGGTCTACCCATTTTACATTCTTTTCTTTAATAAATTCCAGAAGCTTTTCGGGTGTCGGTGTTGCCATTATCCTATCTCCTATCAAATTTATTGGTCTGCGCAAAGCTTTTTGAATCTTAGATTCGCTTGCTAATAGCTTGAATCAACTGTTTACAATGTATTCCCAACTTGAGAGACGATCCAAAGGAAGCTCTGCGAGACCGACCATAAGCTACCGTTTGCCTACTTATATAGTTTTCTATTAAACCAGTACTTCCGCAGGTGTAGATAAGTTATAATAGCCATCCCTACTGAAGTTTTAGTTTGCACACAAAAACTCAGAAGGGATGGGCATTGAATAATTTAGTGGGGATATTACTTAAAGATACTTTTCGGGAGTTGGATAGGCATATTGACCTTAAAATTGGTATCAATTCAAGGTATCATCAGGAAGATATTTTCAATCTGATCCTGACAGCATCGATAAATACTACTTCGATTGAAAGTTCCGTCATTGAATTGAAAACTGTTAAAAATAAGATAGATATTCCTTCAGCGGATACTGTTTTTTATCACATTGAAAGACAAAACCTAAAAGAGCTTCGATATCAATTAGAGCAAGTCGTTAATTCATCGTACCAAATGGCCGAGAAAAGAAGGCTTTTTGGGAGCATAAAATGCGTTGCCGTAGCCATAGATATTCATGAGATTCCATATTACGGAGAAGTGAATAATCCTTTCATAATGGGCTGTAAACACAAAAATGGGACTTCTTATTGTTATAAATATGCAACCATTGACATAGTCGAGAAAAACCAGAGGTTTACATTAAAAGCAATACCATTAACACCGCTTTCAAATAATAACGCAACTATAGTCACTGATTTACTGCAACATGCCATGAAATATGTGCACGTTAAATATGTGCTTCTTGATCGCGGATTCTTTTCTGTAGATGTGATAAAAGCTCTTGAGAGCTTGAAACTCAAATATATCATGCCTGCCGTTAAAAACGATACAATAAAGCAGATTTTAAAGGATAATTCCAATGAAACAACCTATTTTCTAAAATATACTATGCGGTCGGGAAAGAAGAACGCCACATTCAATCTGATGGTAAAGTATGATGAAAAAGACAAAGAATATTACACGTTCGCAACCAATTTTGAAATTGTATATAAAGATGATATAAAAAGCATTGCAGAAATGTATAGAAAAAGATGGGGGATAGAAACAGGATACCGTGTAAAAAAAGATTTTCTAGCAATTACTACAACAGAATGCTATGTTATTCGGGTGCTCTACTTCATGGTTTCCGTAATTTTGTATAACTTTTGGCTGCTATGCAACCTGATATATTGTCGTGAACATGGAATTGAACTGGGAACACAAAAAATAACAACACGAATTATGAAACTCTACATCGGAATCTATCTTAGCGATATTATCAATAAAGAATTAATTGCAGATTCGACCGGAAATCAGAACAGCGTAAGCTATCGATTTTTTATTAAAAACCCCATAAACATAGCCCTATTATTCCTGAATCAAGCTGTATTTTTCAGAAAGGAGAGCCAAACTGCAAATTTACAATAAAAATTTAAAAACTAATGATTACTTACGGAAGTACTGTAAACGTTATGAAAAACCTTTAATCATCGTATCCCTTTCTAACCCCCATGGATATACGCCTGTCACGCCCCTGCATCGAAGACCCCACCCGCTATATCGCAGAGTGCCATCTCGGAAAAAAAGTGGATATCGGGAAGCTATGTGATATCCTGCGCGGCACTGATGTAAAAGAGTTGAAATGTTCTGTGCGGCTTGGCGTGGCACGGTTCGAGCTTGAAGGAAGAAGCGTGATGATATACCAGAGCGGCAGGGTGGATATCAGGAGAATCCGCAATACTGATGAGGCAAGAGGGGTAATGGAGCAAATAACGGATATGGCAAAAGATGCTCTCAGCGATATAACCTCTTAGAGAACTCGCCTATTGTACTGGTTGTATTTTTAGATAATTCTTCCATCTTGTTTTCAAGGTTCTCCTCAACGCCTTTGATATTTATCCTTATCGAGCGTTCTTTTGAGTCGAGAGCCTCTTCAAGGCTCCGCAGCCTGGCGTCGAGCAATATTATCATAATCGCAAGAGAACCTACAAGCAGCATAGAGGATATGATAATGACCGGATCGGAATCCCCGAGGCGGGTAAGCCATTTATACGTTATTACCATCGAAGAAATTATCATCACCGCAGCCAGCCCGATATCTTTAACTTCCATTAGTACACCTCTATTGCTCAATCTACTTTTGGATATATATAGATTTAGATTTTTTGATGCATCCGGCACGTAGAGAAATTTATTATAGACAGGAACAAATGAGCTGATAATGGCACGAAAATTGAGCACCGATGACCTACTGATTCTCAAAAAGCTTGCACCGGAACTGGCCGATCCGACGTGTGCGCATTCAGGGCATGAATTCAGGTCAGTACTTCCGCCCGTATCCCAGCATATCTCTAAATCTTCCGGAGATTTCAGGGAACGTCTCCTGAAACTATCTGACAGTGAACTGAATTATCTTGTCAGCCTGGTATTCGAAGGCATGGAAAGCCTTCACTGCGTCAAGAAAGAGCATGTTGACGCCCTTGCTGAAGTAGTAAGCGCGCGGCTCTCAAAGGTGAAAGCGGCCGAACTTCTTGAACTCTATGAGTTCGCAGGTGATTGAATGCCCCATGTAATGGAACTGTTCGGGAAAACGCGGGTAGTGGTCAGGGACGGTAAGGTCGTAGAGGTGGGCGAACCTGCAGCCGACTGGTGCCCCGTGTTCAATAAGGTCGCCGGTGTTTTGCGGCTCACGGCGGAGGAAGCAAGGAAGAACATGGAATACCGTATCCGGGAGATCGGGATGTTCACCCCGCAAAGGAGGTTTGACCACGGCGTTTTTGTTAATTTCGGCGCAAGTGAGATCATGATGACAGCTCTGCGCCGCGGCATCATCGATACCACGATTACGGTATGCGACGGCGCAGGCACGGTGATCACGAACAACCCTGAACTTGTGCAGGGTATGGGCGCTCTCATGTCAGGGCTTATTGAGACCGAGCCGATACCTGAGATAATAGCCGGAATTGAGGTACGGGGAGGCATTGTGCTTGATAAAGAGACCGCAAGGATAGACCAGGCGGGAGGGCTCAAAAAAGCCTGCGACCTGGGATACAGGAACATCGCGGTCAGCGTTGTGAACTCGCACGATGCAAAGGAACTTCGCAACATCGAGAGAGAACGAAATATTAATCTAATCCTGGTCGGGGCTCATCTTACAGGGATACAATGCGGTGAAGCAAAGGAGCTTATCGGGGCGATGGACATAGTCACAGGATGCGCCTCAAGGACGGTACGCGACCTTGTGAAACCCATACTTCAGGTCGGCACCTCCGTTCCCTTGTTCGCGATAACGCAGAAGGGGAAAGAATTGCTATGCGAGAGAGCAAAGGAAGTTGACTCATCCGTCCTTGTGAACACCATGAAACTGCCTGTTCTGCCCGGGCATAAGCAGCCAAGACCGCTGGGATAGGAAGAACACTTTCCCACCCCGCTTACCTAACATTTTTACCATAATACTGCGTGCTGACAGGCGATGAAGTTCTCAAGCTTCGGAGCCACTATAAACTCCCATCAGATAGTCGATGCTATCCACCAGCACGGCACACCTGTCTTCCATACGTGCGAGATGTATATCAAACCCTTCCTGTGCCGGAAGAGCGTATGTAACCTGGCGGACATAATTGCGATCTTCAAAAACTCCCGGAGATTCTACGTTGTTGGCATCGAGATAAAAGAATGGGAAGCATACGTGAACCCGAAAACCGCTCTGGAATACCTTGAGACGTACGGGCGCACGTGCGAATACTTCTATCTTGCAGCCAAACATTTCTCAAAAAGCACCCTTAACATTAAAGATATCGGGCTGTTTGATTTAACAGAGATGACGGTCATAAAACCCCCTGCGTACCTATTCCCCGACCCCGGGTTCAGGGCTAACCTGATGAAGCGGATCAAGAAACAATTCCAGGTGCTTCAGGACGTGGTAGATGACCCGTACCAGAGGATACTTCCGGAGTTCTGAATATTTTCATACTCTCCTACCTCTTTACCCTTAAAAACCTCGCATTTATAGCAACAATCATAGTACTTACAGACATGAGCACTGCACCCATCGCAGGGGTGAGGAGTATGCCCGATTGATATAGAACTCCTGCCGCAAGGGGAATGGCGAAGGCGTTGTATCCTGTCGCCCATACGAGATTCTGCACCATCTTTCTATACGTTGCGCGTGCAAGACCAAGAACAGCAACTACATCAAGAGGATTGCTCCTTACAAGTATTATGTCCGCGGTCTCAACAGCCACATCTGTCCCGGCGCCAATGGCTATGCCCACATCAGCCTGCGCAAGAGCAGGGGCATCGTTCACACCATCGCCTGTCATGGCAACGACAAGCCCCCTTGCCTGTATCTCTTTTATCTTTGCCGTCTTTTCCTGCGGCAGAACCTCGGCGAAATATTCATCAAGGCCTGTTTCTTCTGCAACCCATTTCGCGACCTGCCTGTTATCTCCGGTGAGCATCATACATCTGATGCCCATCTCTTTGAGCTTCATGACCGCTCTTTTCGATTCGGGTCTGATGATATCGGCAAGCGCGATCGCGCCTTTTAACTTCCCGTCCATTATTACAAATACCACCGTCTTTCCCTGAGAAGCCAGTTTCCCGATGCGTTCGTCTGCAGCCCGGATATTCTGTTCCCTCAAGTAACCCGGGCTTACGACCTTTACATTCCTGCCTTTAACTGTCCCTTCTGCCCCCCTGCCCGGAATTGCCCTGAATCCCTCAACAGGAAAAGTCTCTTCTGAAGATGAGACAATGCCTTTTGCGATAGGATGCTCGGAGCGGGCTTCCACGGATGCTGCATACTTAAGAAGTTCCCTTTCGCCTGTAGTGCCATTAAACAGGATTATATCCGTAACGCCAAATTTCCCCTCGGTAAGCGTCCCCGTTTTATCAAATACTACTGCCTGGATATTCCTTGCCCGCTCAAAGGCTGCCCTGTTCCTTATCAAAAGACCGTTCTTTGCAGATAATGTCGTTGAGATCGCGACAACCAGAGGGACCGCAAGCCCGAGTGCATGGGGGCAGGTAATTACCATCACGGTTACGGTTCGCTCCAGAGCAAATGCAAGATCTTTGTTCAATAGCAGAAGCCATACAAGGAGCGTTATCGCCCCACCAGCGAGTGCTATCACCGTAAGCCAGAATGCTGCCCGGTTCGCTAAATCCTGGGTTTTTGATTTACTTTCCTGCGCCTCTTTAACAAGCGCTATTACCTGAGCAAGGAATGAGTCGCTGCCGGTCTTTTTAACCTCAACCGTAATCGAGCCCTCGCCGTTGATAGAGCCCCCAATGACTTTGCCGCCGGGAGATTTGGGCACTGGTTTTGATTCGCCTGTGAGCATTGCTTCATTAACAGAACTCTTTCCTTCTGCCACCATGCCGTCAGCAGGGATTTTCTCACCGGGCTTTACAAGGACCCTGTCGCCTATATTAAGTTCATTTAAAGGCACATTCTTTACACTGCCGTCAGGCATCAGCCTGTGTGCTTCAAGGGGCATGAGCCGCGCAAGCTCCTCAAGCGCCCTTCCGGCTCCCATGACCGATCTCATTTCCAGCCAGTGACCGAGAAGCATTATGTCGATAAGGGTGGCAAGCTCCCAGAAAAATACCTCGCCTTTCAAACCGAACACGACCGCGCTGCTGTAAACATAGGCCGTGGTGATCGCCGTAGCCACGAGCGTCATCATGCCGGGCTTTGCTGATCTTAGTTCGTCGAACAGCCCTTTCAGGAACGGGGAGCCGCCGTAGAAATAGACGGCGGAGGAGAGGATAAAAAGGATATAAGAATCGCCCGTGAACCTTATACCAATACCCGACCACTTCTGGATTACCGGGGAAAGTATCAGGATCGGTATGGTAATAACCAGCGATATCCAGAATCGTTTTTTGAAATCAGCCACCATCATGGCATGGTGGTCAAGATGGTCGTTTACCGCCATTTTTTCGTGTGCCATACTCACAGGGGGCGCCACAGGCATATTGTGCGCATCATGTTTTCCGCTATCCATATTCTCCGGCTGGTTATGTTCTTTCTCTTATTATCTCATTTCTTTAAAAAGGTGGGACTGCAAGTTCTGTTCTCTCCACATCCTGCGACCTTTATTTTTTATCATCCTGTCCCCAATAAGGGCCGCGGCTACGGACAAAGGCGTAAATGCATATGCAATGCCGCCCAGCAGATACAGCATTTTGCGTGAATTACTCATCCTGGATATCCTGGCTGACATCGGACATTTTACATTATTAAAATTCAGTAGGATCTTTGATGATTCAAACGCCACACGCATGCTATATTTAATAAAATCGCCAAGAGAAGCCTCCCTCCCTCCATACGATGTCTGTCTTTTTTTTATAGCAGCCCTTAGCTCTTCCTGGGAATCTCCACTAAATATAGTGTAGCCATTCCCTATCATGTAACTGGCGTGCGCATCACTGCCTCCAAGCTTTGCATTTCCGTTACAGCGCTCACAGGAAATAGCATTTGAGTATCCATGCCTGTGCAATGCATTGAATACTTCAACCCCGTCCAGCCGCAGCTTATTGAGCATTTGTCCCACAGAGGGACAATATTCGCTAAAAGGGTGCGGAGCAATGGTGATCCCATCCTGCTCGTGTATCTTTTCGATGGTCTCCTCGGCTCCGAGGCCGGGTTTTACAGCTTCCTGGAGGAACAGCCCTATTATTTCCCCGCTCTCCGATGAGATCTCTTCCCCGATCACCACTAACTGCTTATCGTACTTCCGGGCTTCAATTGCGCCTTTGATCGTGTCATGGTCTGTTATACAGAGAACATCCAGCCCCAGCTTCTGCGCAATCCTGACAGATTTCCCGGGCGTGGTCACGCAATCCGGGAATGAAAGATGCGAGTAGCTGGCGAACCCTGAATACATCGTATGTGTATGTATATCTGCAACCCCAAGTTTCTGCATTTCTAAACCCCACTTCTTATATACCATATAATCCTGTTCGTTTATTGATGTTTCTGTGTGATTCTCATGCAGGCTAACGGCTCCTTACCAGAGAAATGCAGTACGCAACTTGAGAGGCTTTTATGGCAAGCTCTCCAAAGCGTTTATATACTACCTCCTCTTTTAAAGTGCAAAGTACGAAGCGTTAATATAACGCAAGTTGAAGTCGATCAAAGTCGGATTTGATGAAGTGCAGGGCCAATGCGGTTATCGTATGCCCGTAAGCGCATGTAAGTCAAAATCTATTTTTGAAGACCTATCTGCGAACACCTGAACCTGTCTAAAAAGAACAGTACAGCAGTTCATCAACGTTCGCAACTTGTAAAAAAACCTCCGTATTAGTGTTCATCAGACCTCGCATTTGCGGGGTCTTCAAGGATATCAAGGAGAAAGAAAATGTCACATCCTCACAGACCAAGGCGCGGGTCTATTGCATACAGCCCGCGAGTAAGAGCGAGAAGCGAAATCCCGCGGGTGAGATCATGGCCCATGAAGAAAGAGCCGAAGCTAATGGGTTTTGCGGGCTACAAAGCCGGTATGACGCATGTGGTCATGACCGACGACGTGCCCAACAGCCTGACCTCCGGAATGGAGATCTCAGTACCTGTTACGATCCTGGAAGCTCCACCCATGAAGGTCGCAGGCATCAGGGTTTACAACGGGACCACGAATGGATCTCACGCAATAGCCGAAGCGTGGACGACCGAGCTTGATAAAGAACTCAACCGTGCGATAGTTGTCCCAAAGAAACACGATCTGCCGGCGGCAATCGCGAAGATCGAGCAGCTTATCAAGGATGGCATTGCAAGGGATTTGAGGGTCATAATGTATACGTTACCGGAAAAGGTGACTGGCATCCCCAAGAAAAAACCTGAAATAATGGAGAATAACATCGGGGGCACCGATTTAAAGGCGCGCTTTGAGTATGCCAAGAACCTTCTTGGGAAATCCATCGGTATAGGCGATGTGTTCAACAATGGGGATATTATCGATGTTCTTGCGATTACTATAGGTAAAGGGTTGCAGGGACCGGTGAAGCGCTGGGGCATACAGATACAGAAATCCAAACACTCAAGGGCAGGGAGCGTGCGTGAGATAGGCACCCTCGGTGCGTGGCATCCAGCACACGTGAGCTGGAGAGTCCCGCAGCTCGGCCAGACGGGCTACCATCAGAGGACGGAATTCAACAAGAGGGTCATGCAGATAGGCAAAGATGGCAAGACCGTAACACCTGAAGGGGGATTTTTAAATTACGGTATTATCAGGAATGATTATATAATCATCAAGGGCAGCGTACCGGGTCATGTTAAAAGACTTATCCGGCTGCGCCCCGCTATCAGATCAGCGAAACAAATGCCAGTCCCGGAGATAACATATTTAAGCCTCGAGTCAAAACAAGGGTGATTCCAATGGAAGTAAATATAATCGACTTATCAGGAAATTCTACAAAAAAGATCACATCTGCGATCTTTGATGAGCCTTTCCGCCCCGACCTTATCAAAAGAGCCGTACTTGCAGCGCAGGCGAACCGCCAGCAGCCGTACGGTCCGCATATGTACGCAGGCATGAGAACATCAGCCGAAGGCTGGGGACCGGGACGCGGCGTATCAAGAGTAGCAAGGCTCAAGAACAGCAGCAAATCAGCCAGGATCCCTCAGGCAGTAAAAGGCAGGGAAGCGCATCCCCCGAAACCTGAGACAGACAGGACCGAGAAGATCAATGACAAGGAGCGCAACAAAGCCATTAAATCTGCGATCGCTGCGACAGGCAATGAACAGCTTGTAAAGAAAAGAGGACACCAGTTCTCTGCCCAGTTGCCGTTAGTCGCTGCGGATGAACTTTCAGCCCTTACAAAGACAAAGGATGTTAAGGCATTCATGGAAGCAGCCCGGGTATGGGACGATGTAGAAAGGGCGAAAGACAAGACGATCCGCGCAGGGAAAGGCAAACTCCGCGGCAGGAAATACAAGAAGGCCAAAAGCATTCTGATCGTCACGGTTGAAGATAAAGGAATAGTTAAAGCGGCGCGAAACCTTGCAGGAGTGGAGATCGTTACTCCCGATAAGCTTAGCGCAGAATTGTTAGCCCCTGGAGCATCCGCAGGACGCCTGACGATATATACGGAATCCGCAATTGCAAAACTCGAGGAGGCAATGCAATGATCCAGCATCCGTACGTAACAGAAAAAGCAACGCTCATGGCTGAACAGAATAATGTTCTCCAGTTCATAGTTGATGTCAACGATACTAAAGACAAGGTGAAAAAAGAGCTTGAGGCGCTCTATAAAGTGAAGGTGCTAAGCGTTAATACGATGCTGACGCCCAAAGGAAAGAAGAAAGCCATCGTGGTATTCGAAGAGCCGAACGCCGCGACAGAACTTGCCTCCAGGCTTGGGATATTTTAAGGTGATAATATGGGACATAGAATTCGTTCTCAAAGCAGGGGAAAAGGTTCTCCGACATATAAAGCCCCCTCTCATAAGTTTAAGGCAAATCTTGAGCATCTGAAGGTAGAGGAGGGAGTAGTAGTCAGCGGGAAAGTACTTGAAATAATTCACGATACGGCACGGTCGGCTCCGATAGCTCGCGTCTCTTTCAGCAACGGGGAGGAACGGCTTGTGCTGATCCCCGAAGGCGTGGAGGTTGACCAGACCATCCAGTGCGGTATCTCTGTTCCTGTAGAACCGGGTAACACGCTGGCGCTTGCCGAGATACCCGAAGGTATACCCGTCTGCAATATAGAATCACAGCCTGGCGACGGCGGAAAGTTTGCAAGAGCCTCAGGGATGTACGGGATTCTTATAGCGCATGATACAGGGAAGACCGTTGTCCAGCTCCCGAGCGGTGAAATGAAATGGCTCAACCCGAAGTGCAGGGCTATTATAGGAGTAGTTGCGGGAGGCGGGCGTACAGAGAAACCCTTTGTCAAAGCAGGTAAAAAATTTCACAGGATGAAAGTGAGAGCCACCAAATGGCCCAAAGTCCGGGGCGTAGCTATGAATGTCGTTGACCACCCCTTCGGAGGCGGCGGACAGCAGCATCCTGGCAGACCCAAGACCGTTGCCCGGGGTACACCGCCAGGCAGAAAGGTCGGCTCTATTGCCGCAAGAAGGACCGGAAGGAGGTGAGTCATGGCAAAGAAAATATTATCAAAATTACCCAAAAGAAAAGGTGAATTCACATATCGCGGGAAGCCGCTTGAGGATCTCAAAAAGTTAAGCATTGAGGAGTTTGCAACTCTTGTACCTGCAAGGCAGCGCCGCACCATACAGCGTGGATTTTCCGAAGAGCATAAGAAATTATTACATAAGATCAGGATCAAAGACCCGAATATCAGGACGCACCTGCGGGATATGATAGTACTTCCCGAGATGATAGGGACGAAAATAAATATCCATAACGGTAAGGAGTTCGCCCCCGTAGAACTGATTCCCGAGATGCTGGGTCATTATTTCGGAGAGTTTGTCCTGACGCGCAAGAAAGTTTCTCACGGTGCGGCAGGCGTAGGAGCTACACGATCAAGTAAATTCATCCCATTGAAGTGATGCACATGAAATTAAATTACTCTATTGAACCCGATTCCGAGAAAACATCAAAGTCCATTGGAAAAGAGCTTCACATCTCAAAAAAACACGCGCATGAAATATCAACCGCAATAAAAGGCATGAAGGTTGATGATGCACGGGAATTTCTTGAGGATGTCTCTGTGCTGAAGCAGGCTGTACCTTATAAGAGGTACAAAAGAAATATCCCGCACAGAAGGGGTATGTGTACCGGAAGATATCCGCAGAAAGCCGCCAAGGACTTTCTCAGGGTATTGAAGAACGCCGAGAATAACGCCAGGTATAAAGGGCTTGATTCTGATAACCTGAGGATATCACATATCGTCACAAAGACAGGTCACACTTTCAGGGGCATATTTCCAAGGGCGCAGGGAAGAACCACACCGAAAAACCATGAAACGGTCAGTGTTGAGATGATACTGGAGGCGCAATAATGGGAGTAGAAAGGAAATTCGTCAAGAACGGTCTTGATAAAGCGCAGATGGCTGAGTATTTCGGTAAACAGCTGGAGCGGGCAGGCTATGGCGGCATGAGTATTAACAGGACGCCGATGGGCACGCAGGTCACGATATTTGCAGAAAAACCCGGCATGATAATCGGAAAAGGCGGAAAGACCATACACAAGCTTACCCATGACCTTGAAATAATATTCCATATTGATAATCCGCAGATAGATGTCCAGGAAGTGAAAATCCCCGAACTGAACGCGCAGATGATGGCTTCACGGCTTGCTGCTGCGATAGAGCGCGGGCTTTATTTCAGGAAGGCAGGTCATAACATGCTTCGCAGGATAATGGAATCAGGCGCGCTCGGATGCGAGATCGATATCGCGGGCAAACTGACAGGTCCGAGGAAGAGGACTGAGAAGTTCGTTGCAGGCAATATGCTCCATGCAGGCAATCCTGCAATGGAACTCGTGGATAAGGGATTTGCCATTGCTATCAAAAAATTAGGTATCATCGGATGCCGTGTGCGAATAGTTCCCCCGAACATCAAACTCCCTGGCAGGTTCAAGACGGTGGAGGTTGCAGCCCCCGAAGCTGCCAGGGAAGCGAGAAAGGAAGGCATCGGGGAGCTTGTAAAAGCACCAACAGAAGCCAAACCCGAGGCTCCCGCACAGCCAAAAGCCGAGATCCAGGCGCAGGCAACACCTGTGGAGATCAAACCCGAGGCTATCACCCCTGAGACGGAAACACAATCTGCACAGTCTCCTGAGTCTGAAGGTCATACCGGTGAAATCGAAGAACGGAATCACGGCGATGTGGTCGAGCACAAACATGCCGGATATGATTACTGGCATCCCGCCTCACGTGTGCATAAGAAGGAGGAAAGCTGATGGCAATACTGCGTGTTGATGAAGTCAGGAACATGAACCCTACCGAGAGGCAGGAGGAACTTGACAAACTCAAACTTGAGCTGATCCGCGAGCGTGCGATTGCTTCGGCAGGCGGCGCTCCTGAGAATCCCGGCAGGATAAGAGAGATAAGAAGGACGATCGCCAGGATAAAAACAATCCAGACGGAGATAAAAGAGAAATGAAGCTGTCACCACACAATATCATTCACCATGAACTCATAGGCATTGATACAAAAGTAGTGGACAGCACGAACAAATCCCTCATCGGAACAGAGGGACGGATAGTTGATGAAACTAAAAACATATTGACAGTAGAAACTGATGCGCAGGAGAAAAAGATTCCGAAATCCTGCTCATCTTTTGTATTCATAATTCCATCATTTGACGGTAAACGTTACTTACCGCTGAAAATAAAAGTCGATGGAAGATTATTGCTCTCGCAACCCGAAAACCGAATCCAGACAAAATTCAAAAAGAAATTCAGGAAATAGAGGTAATGATAATGGCACGTGATATAGGGCTGGATGTTCAGCCACCAACAAAAGAATGCACAGACCCCAATTGTCCATTCCACGGGGTGCTGCCCGTAAGGGGACAGGTACTCAGTGGAGTCGTTGTGAGCGATAAAATGGATAAGACAGTGGTCGTGCAGAGAACGTTTGAGAAAAAGATAGCGAAATATGAGCGGTACGAGAAAAGGAAAACAAAAGTACATGCCCACAATCCCCCCTGCATCAATGCAAAAGAGGGCGATAATGTAACTGTTGCAGAATGCAGACCGCTCAGCAAGACCAAAGCATATGTTGTGATAGAGGTGGCGAAATGAAAACCGTTGCGCCACTTTACTTCGCAGACACGTATGGCTTCGCCATACGTGGATACCGCATAAAGGGAGGTGTCGCTTTATGAGAGGGATGAAAGCAAAAATTCCGCGCTCGATAAACACAGCGACCCGAATGGAATGCGCGGATAATACCGGCGCACGTGTTGTTGAAGTTATATCAGTATTAAAATACCGCGGTGTGAAGAACCGATACCCCAGAGGCGGTGTAGGAGATACCCTTATCGTAAGCGTCAAGAAAGGCTCTCCTGAAATGAGAAAACAGGTATTCAAGGCGGTCGTGATACGACAGAAAAAAGAGTTCAGGAGACCCGACGGCTTGCGCGTCTCGTTTGAAGACAATGCCTGTGTGATAGTGGATGATGAAGGCGTCCCGAAAGGCACTGAAGTGAAAGGACCTGTCGCCAGGGAAGCAGCGGAGAGATATACAAAAATAGCATCCGCAGCCTCGATTATAGTGTAGGTGGATTATGACATCATCGCAACCAAGAAAACAGAGAAAATCCAGGTATCAGGCACCGCTCCACATAAGGCATAAATTCATGGGCTCCATGCTGAGCAGCGAACTCAGGGAAGAACACGGAGTAAAAAGCCTGCCGGTACGGGTGGGCGATACCGTGAAAGTACTTCGCGGGGACCATAAAGGCACGGAAGGGAAGGTAGCTGCTGTTGACCTTAAGAAAACAGCGATCAACATCGACGGTGTAACAGTAACAAAAGCAGATGGTACCGAAGTACCAAGACCAGTCCACCCGTCAAATGTAATGATTACCAAATTAGAAGTTAAAGATGAAAAGCGCATAGGTGATTAAATGGGAAGACATCAGAAAAGAGTAGCGGCTCCAACATCATGGCCAGTCACAAGGAAGACCCATGCATGGGTAGTTGGAGGCAATGCCGGGCATCATTCCATGGAAACCGGAATACCATTACTTATAGTAGTCAGGGATTTACTTAAATTCGCGAACAATGCACGGGAAGCCAAGAGGATTATTAACGAAGGGAATGTTTTCGTTGATGGCATAGCCAGAAAGGACTATAAATATATAACAGGTCTTTTCGACATAGTTTCTTTTCCTGCGTTTAATGAGTATTACCGCGTCCTGCTGGATGCCAATAACAGGTTCAAACTGTATAAAGAGAACCCGGGCGCATCCAAGTTATGCAGGATCAATAACAAGACCATTGTGAGAGAAGGCGCTGTGCAGCTTAACCTGCATGATGGGACGAACATCCTTGCATCCAATGATTACAAGACTTTTGATACGGTCTTACTATCGCTGCCTGACCGGAAGATTGCAAAACATATACCCTATAAACCCGGCAATCTCGCCATGGTCGTGGGGGGCGAGCATTCCGGAGAACTCGCCAAGATAAAACAGATCCGCAAGGTCAGAGGCTCTGGAACGAACATGGTCGCACTTGCCAACGAAAGGGAGTTCGAGACCGTTGAAAATTATGTATTCGTCATCGGTGAATCAGCACCGGAGATCAAGGTGATTTAGATGAACACGATGAGAACACCTTCTATCGAAAAGATCACGGTTCATATCGGCACAGGAGAAAGCGGCGAGAGGCTTACAACCGCAGAGAAGCTGCTTGAGACGATTGTCAAACAGAAATCTATCCGTGCGAACGCCAGGAAGACCATACCCGCATTCTCTATAAAGAAAAAAGAACCTATCGGCTGCAAGGTAACATTGCGGGGTAAGCGCGCTAATGAGTTCCTCAAGACCGCGTTTAATATACTTGAAAACAAGCTGAACGCATCCCAGTTCGATAAGGATGGCAATTTTTCATTCGGGATTGAAGAACACACCGATTTCCCCGGAATGAAATACGATCCGTCGATAGGGATTTTCGGAATGGATGTTAACGTGGCTCTGAAAAGAGCTGGATACAGGATAACCAGGCGGAAAATCGAGCAGCATAAGATACCGCAAAACCACAGGTTAACAAAAGAAGATGCAATTTCTTTTGTAAAAAGTAAGTACAGCGTGGAGGTAGTTTAGATGGAGAGAAGTAAAAAGAGATTCGGAAGAGGCGCAAACGCTTGTAAACGCTGCGGCAGAAAGCAGGGGCTTGTTCGAAAGTACGACATATACCTTTGCAGGCAGTGCTTCCGTGAAATTGCATATAACATGGGTTTTGAAAAATATACTTAGGTGATTTTAATGTTATTAGATCCATTAGCAGATGCATTATCAATACTAAAAAATGCGGAAGATGTAGGCAAACCGGAATGTACGATCAGCCCTGCTTCAAAACTTATAGGAAGCGTGCTTAAAGTCATGAAGGATAAAGGATACATCGGAGATTTCGAATTCATCGACGACGGAAAATCCGGTTTGTTCAAGGTACAGCTTAAAGGAAATATCAACAGGTGCGGAGTAATCAGACCGCGGCATGCTGTCAAGAATACGGAATTTGAGAAATGGGAAAAGCGGTTCCTGCCGGCCAGGGGCTTTGGCTCGATTATCCTGACCACCCCGGATGGCGTTATGACTCACTCCGAAGCCAGAGAGAACGGCATCGGCGGACAGTTACTCGCATACGTTTATTAGGTGAATATCATGGAAACGAAAAGAACCGTAGAAATCCCCGAAGGCGTGAACATCGCTATCGACCATATAAAAGTGACGGTGGCGGGACCCCTCGGATCGCTCCAGAGAGAGCTGTGGTATCCGGGGATCACGATTAAAAAGACTGATTCGCAACTCGTTGTGGAATCCGGGGACCAGAGAAAAGAACAGCTTGCTATGCTGGGTACATTTGAGTCCCATCTGAAAAATATGATTACCGGTGTAACCAAAGGATACGAGTATAAAATGAAAATGGTTTATTCACATTTCCCTATCCAGTTGAAGGCGGAGGGGAACAGTTTGTTAATAGGCAATTTCCTTGGTGAAAAGAAATCAAGAAAAGCCAATATCCTGGGTAATACCAAGGTCACGATAAAAGGAGACCAGGTAATCGTCAACGGGATAAACAAGGAGGATGTAGGACAGACGGCAGCCAACATCCAGCAGGCCACCAAGATAAGAAGATTCGATCCCAGGGTGTTCCAGGATGGTGTTTATATTGTTGAACGGTCAGGGCGGTGAAAAACATGGAAGATAATGAAATCGATCAGCTTACAAAACTGAACGGTGTCGGCAAATCAAAGGCGAAAATACTTTACGGCGCAGGGTTCAAAACCGTAGATTCGATAAAAAAAGCAAGCGTTGATGATATCGCTGAAATCAAAGGTATAGGCGATAAGCTTGCAAAGAAGATTAAGGAATCTGCCGATGAAATGGTAATTGAAGAAGAAAAGCCGGCAGAGGAAGAGAAAGTAGAAGCCCAGCCGATCATCATAGCTCTTGATAATGAAACAAAGCGGCTCCTGAATGTCAGGACGATACAGAAAAGCAAGAAACCGACATTTCTCCAGACCGACTCCCACAAGAAAAAGAAGCTTGAAGACCGCTGGAAAAGACCTGATGGTATCCATAACAAGACACGGTATCATCTTAAAGGAAAATGTCCGCGCGTCGAGGCTGGCTACGGAAGCCCGGTACTTGTCAGGGGACTTCATCCCTCAGGATGCGAAGAGGTCATTGTGAATAATCCAAAAGACCTTGAATCCCTGAAGACTGACAGGCAGGCAGCCAGGATAGCCCATACAGTGGGGTCAAGGAAGCGCAGCCTGATAGAAGCAAAGGCGGCCGAGCTTGGATTGAAGATACTGAACCCGACAAGGAGGGAAGAGTAAAATGACAGACCTGGCAAACCAGAGAAGAATGGCTGCGGAAGTAATGGATATAGGAGTAAACCGGGTATGGCTTAACCCGGAGGCCTCCAAGGATATAGCAGCGGCTTTGACACGGGAGGATATCCGCAAATTGATCGAAGAAGGCAAGGTCGGTAAAAACCCGGTCAAGGGGGTAAGCCGTGTAAGAGCACGCAAACTCCATGAGGCGCGCGCTTACGGGCACAGGAAAGGCCACGGCTCAAGGGGCGGCGCAAAAGGCGCACGCAGACCCAAGAAAGAGATGTGGATGAAAAAAATACGTGCCTTAAGAAGCATGCTCAGAGAACTGCGAGATAACAAGACAATTGATGTGTCGACATACAGGAAATTATACGTTAAAGCCAAAGGCGGAGAATATCGAAGCCGTGCGCATCTTAAGTCCCATATAGAGCAACTGGGCAAGGAGGCATAACCATGGCGACAGGTGCAAGATACAGGGTGCGGTTCAGGCGGGCAAGAATGGGTAGAACGGATTACAGGGCAAGAAAGCAACTGCTCATATCAAGAATACCCAGGCTCGTTGTCAGGAAAAGTCTGAAGCACACGATCATACAGTTAGTAAAGCCTGCAACAAAAGGGGATGTGACCATAGCCTCCGCGAACACCGCTGACCTGAAGAAATACGGGTACACGGGCGGGACTGGAAATCTCCCATCGGCTTACCTTACAGGATTGTTACTTGGATACCGCGCCAAGAAAGTAGGACAGGCTGAAGCGATCCTTGACATGGGATTGTATCATTCAACCGGCGGCGGACGAATATACGCTGCTTTAAAAGGCGCAGTAGATGCCGGGCTTGAAATACCTCACGACCCGGAGATATTGCCAAAGGAAGACAGGATCACAGGCAAACATATAGATAAATACAGAAAGACCAGCGTGTCAGAGCAATTCCAGGCAGCAAAGCAAAAGATTCAGGGCGAGTTCAGGTGATAACATGAGAGACAGAGGATTCGAAGAAGAAAAAGTAGAATGGATGCCACAGACAAGACTGGGCAAGCTGGTCAAGGAAGGGCAGGTAACAACTATGGGCGAAGCCGTCGAATCAGGGCTGCCCATCAGAGAGGCTCAGATTGTCGATGCCCTGATCCCGGATATACGGGATGAGGTCCTGGATATAAACATGGTCCAGAGAATGACTTACTCAGGAAGAAGAGTGAAATTCAGAGCCACCGTGATAGTCGGCAATGGAGATGGCTTTTTAGGCCTGGGGGAAGGCAAGGATGTCCAGGTAGGTATCGCGATAAGGAAAGCCATAGACAATGCCAAGATGAACATCATAGGTGTTAAAAGAGGCTGCGGCTCATGGGAATGCGGCTGCGGTCTTGGACATACTGTTCCATTCGGGGTAGAGGGTAAAGCCGGAAGCGTAAAGGTAGAGCTTAAACCTGCCCCGCGCGGACTCGGACTGGCATCAGGCGGAACTGCCAAGAAGGTGCTTGAGATGGCAGGCATAAAGGACGTATGGGCAAGAGCAGAGGGAGAGACGAGAACAACCCTTAACTTTGCAAAAGCCACCTATAATGCGCTTATGAAAACTACTACTATGAAGGTGAAATAAATGTACGCAGCAGTTCGCCTCAGGGGAGGCGTGAAGACGCGGCAGGATATCAGGGACACGCTCAGTATGCTGCGCCTTGACAGGATAAACCACTGTGTGCTCATTCCGGAAACGCCAAATTACCAGGGCATGATCCGTAAAGCAAAGGATTACATCGCATGGGGTACAGTTAATCCTGAAACCCTTGCGGAGATGCTGAAGAACAGGGGAAAACTCGAAGGCAGGAAAGCCCTGACAGAAGAGTACCTGAAAGAGAACACAAAGTTCAAATCGTTTGAAGAACTTGCTAAGGCTGTCTGTGAAGGAAAAGCCTTGATAACCGAAGTTCCGAAACTGAAACCGGTGTTCAGGCTGCATCCTGCAAGAAAAGGTCTGCGGGGTACCAAGAGAACCTTCCTTGAAGGAGGGGACCTGGGAAACCACGGCACTGAAATAAATTCGCTGTTGAACAGGATGAGGTAATAATCATGGCAAAACAAAAAATAAAGAAGTTCAGGGGAAAGAGAACATTCGGCAACGGCACGCATAAGAACAGGCGGGGCGGAGGAAGCCGCGGTGGACGCGGGAACGCAGGGACATGTAAGCATCACTTTGTCAGGTCGATGCAGCGCGGTCTTCTCTTCGGGAAACACGGCTTTAAGAGACCCCTGGCTATGACGGAAGACTGCACCATTGTCAACGTAGGTGAGCTCGACGAAGCCATCGAACAACTGGTGGCAGACGGTGTTGCAGAGAAGAAGGGAGATGCGTTCCATATCGATCTTGCAAACCTCGGCATCGAAAAGGTGCTCGGCAGCGGAAAAGTGACAAAACCGCTCTTTATTACAGCAAGTGAATTCTCATCTACAGCGAAGCAGAAGATCGATGAAGCCAGAGGGAAAGCAGTAGAACCGGCAGGAGAAGCTGCAGAGACTACAGAAACGCCTGAACCCGAGTAAAAAATATGGCATTTGAAAGTCTTGCACCCCTGCTGAATAGACTGCCAGCAGTAAAACGCCCCGAAGGTCATGTCCATTTCAAGAAGAAGTTAGGATGGACATTAGCTATCCTTGTTCTGTATTTTGCTCTTGCGAACATACCTTTGTTCGGGCTGGATAAAAGCTCCATTGACCTTTTTGAACTGTATCGTGCCTTCTTTGCCGGCGCATCAGGCTCGCTGATGGTACTGGGCATAGGACCGATCGTAACAGCTTCAATAGTGCTGCAGTTACTTGTGGGAGCGAACGTCATTAAAATGGATCTCAGCGACCCGCATCAACAGGCTTTATTCCAGGGGCTGCAAAAGTTGCTTGTGTTCGTAATGGTAGCTGTTGAAGCACTGCCGCAGATACTCGGTGGGTATATGAGACCTGATGCCGGGCTTGCTGCGCAGCTTGGCGTAAGCGTGAGTTTTATAACTTTATTACTGTTCATCCAGATATTCATCGGAGGCGTTATTATCCTGTACATGGATGAAGTCGTCTCCAAATGGGGCATAGGCTCAGGTGTAGGACTGTTCATCATCGCGGGTGTATCGCAGCAGATAGTCACAGGCATATTCAACTGGAAAGCCGATGAAACAGGGTTCCCGATAGGACTTATCCCCAAGTGGATTTATATCGCCAGCCCGTCATCCAATATCGGGCTTGATTATATCCTTTCAGGTCAGGGTATACTCTTTTTACTTGTAAAAGGCGGCATCCTGGCGCTTATAAGTACTATTATAATCTACCTCATGGTAGTGTACGTGGAAAGCACACGCATTGAAATACCGCTTGCCCATGCAGCCGTAAGGGGCGCACGAGGCAGGTTCCCCGTGAAACTCATATATGCAAGCGTCCTGCCCATGATCCTGGTGCGGGCACTGCAGGCGAATATCCAGCTGCTCGGACTTATACTTTCAAGCAGGGGCATTACGCTACTCGGGCAATATAAACAGGCTACGCCCGTGAGCGGTCTTATGTACTATCTCTCTCCGATAAACAGCCCGAACGACTGGATACCTTCTCTTGTATCATCGAAGTTCACAAGCCTTGGAGTGCCGGAGCCTCCAATCTGGCAGATAGGACTCCATGTGTTCGTTGATGCTGCAATGCTCATATTCGGCGGAATAATATTCGCCCTGTTCTGGATAGAGACCACGGGCATGGGTGCAAAGAGCGTGGCTGAAAAGATACAGAAGTCAGGAATGCAGATACCAGGCTACAGAAGAAGCAGCGGAACTCTTGAGCGTGTGATGCTGCGGTACATCCCCAAGGTAACTGTTATCGGGGGCGCGTTCATAGGGCTTCTCACACTCATAGCCAGCCTTCTCGGTACTCTGGGAGGCGCGGGCGGAACAGGATTGCTGCTGACAGTGAGCATCATGTACAGGCTGTACGAGGATATCGCCAGCCAGCAGATGATGGAGATGCATCCGATGATGAGGAGCTTCTTCGGGAAAGAATAGGATAGAAAGGTAGGATAGGAAAAGGAACACGGATGACACGGATCCGACGGATGCGCACAGATTTTTGTCATCTGTAAAACGCATCCGTGCATTCCGTGTTCTGTTATAATTTTATTTTGGATTTCCGATAAGCTCGTACAGTAACATCATTGCATCCTTTTCTCGTTCCCCGCCGCATTTTTTGACGATAGAATTGTAATATTCAATGCAATCAAGGTACTTTTGGTCTTTCAAGACCACATATCTCGTGGCATGGATCGCAGCCTCTATAACGGCATTGAAACCGCGATTTATCGGCTGGAGCTTTCGCTCAATTATTTTTCCTTTTACAGGTGATAGCCCAACGACTGAAAGATTCCCGCCTTTTTTACAAATACAATCAAAAACAATCCAGCCCAGCGCATCTTTTAGCAAAGGAAAGCCATCAATAAACTTGAATCTTTCAGGTTCAATATTGGAAAGCGCGGATTGCACGAACAAAACCGGGTCATCCACTATATTCGCTGCAGCGATGGGCTTGCTAAGTATATTATCTAATGTCTTTGAGTTATAAATCCTGGCAAAAAGCCTTCCGCTCTTCCTGTGTAAACCTATTGGCGCAGCATTGGGCACCCCATCAGGAGAGATGGTCGTAAGGATAATCTCGGATATCCCTTCATGTATCCCGTATTCCTCGATATCAATCAAAATCTCATCCCCTCAAAAAGTGCAACGAACAATCCTGCAATAATTATATCTGCGGTTGAGCCGGGGTTGATGCCTTCCTTTAACAGTTCCTCATCAAAAGAGTGAATCTCATCCCTTATATCATCAATGTCACCATTTTGCAGGATTTCCCTGGCGCGCATGGAGACCTCTTCTGCTTTTTTGCTGTCAAATTTGGTCTGGATAAAGGTATCTTTATTGCCGGATAAAAGCTCCATAAACGTGAGAACTACGGCGTCATTAATGCCATACTTTTTGATTTTATTCCTGATCGACTCGGCGCATTCAAACGTTTTCTGGAAATTATTTACCCATTCGTTCGCTATCATGTCATAACTGCCGGAAATTTCCATCATGTTAAAAAGAGTCAAACCCTGCGCCCGTATTTTGTCAAGGGATGCAGCATCGCCAAGATCGAGGTCGTCCACAGGTTTAACTTTTACCCTGGCTTCGGAGAAAGCCCTGTAAAACTCAATCGCATCCTCCACGGTCGTTTCTTTCACAACCTTTTTAACCTGCGCTTTCAGGCATGTTTTATTTTCACACTTACCCGCAGCCATCACAAGCGGGATGAGCAATATAAACGCGCCAAAATGTGTGTTGCCGCCTTTCTGCCACTGCGCGCTTTCTGCTACGGCTTCACGTATGAGCGCGCCGACGCCGGATTTTGAGCGCGCTGCCTTCTCAAGCACTGGATATACGCCCACGGCGCTTGCGAGGAAATGCTCGAAGCGGGTGTCTGTGTAGTTATGGTCTCTGTCGATGTTGCCGGGCTTCGGGGTGGCAGAGACTTCAAGCAGCATTGCGAGCTGCGCGCATCGGGCGATGTGGGATGGGGACATTAGGGATGATATTATTTTAGGATGAGATAAAATCATGAGGTCATCTAACAATTTTGTTATATAACATTTTTGTTATATATCTTCTATAGCATCATTTATTAGAATAGATTTTTCTAGTTTCTAAATAGATTTGTTAACCCGACTTTTTCAAAATTTCTTGCGCCGCTACAGACGCAAACGGGTTATTGATCATATTTTCCATGTTCCTATCAACCATTACTCGAATATATGGGTCAGGATAACGATACTATGCTTATTTGCATACCGGAAAAAATATAAGAAAAGAAGTATAAAACAAATCGGAGAATTCTATGGACGAATACGATGTTATTGTAGTCGGAGCAGGACCTGCCGGAGCTACGGCAGCATTCTTCATAAAATATCACGACAAATCAAAAAGGGTTCTGCTAATCGATAAACTGGAAGGTGAACGATACAATACATATCATAGAATATGCGGTGAAGCTATACGAGCCATAACTATAGACGAATTAAGCCCACTTGTAATTGACGGAATTGTGGAAAGGATATATTTAGTGCGAGAGATTTTTGGCAGGAACAAGATTGAGCTGCCCGCGCATGGGCTTCTTGTGAACCGCGTTATTATGTTAAAATCCATTATAGAGCAGTTCAAAAGATTGGGCGGTGAATATAAAAACTCAAGATTCCTCGGTCTTGAGGTAAAGGATGATAAAATCATCGTAGAAACAAATGAAGGCATGTTACGCACAAAATATCTAATTGGCGCTGACGGTGCGCATTCAACCGTCAGGAAAATGCTTAACATCCCGGACCCGAGCATATGCTTTGCCACACAGTATATAATCGATAAAGAACCTGTGCACGGAGTACTGGAATTTTATTTTGATAAAAATTATAAAAGTAATTATAAATGGATTTTTGCGAACGGAAATACTACCAAGATCGGAGTACTTGCCGGGTCATTAAATAAAGAAGAGATTGATGGGAAAATACTGCAAAAACAATCAAGAAGCATTGCTTTCGGAGGAGTTCGGGACATTGTGAAAGGGAATATTTTATTGGTTGGTGAGGCTGCGGGTCAGGCAAATGCTTTTTCAAAAGGTGGTATCAGACCGGGCATGAACGCCGGTAAATGGGCGGCTGAAGCGGTCATAAATGCCAATCCCGATTTGTACAGGAGAAAATGGTCAAGTTCGAAGTTTAACTCGAAATTATCAAAGTACATGTTTGAAAAATTCAAGCAAATGAACACCGAAGAAATTTCAAATCATATGAACCCGTTTGTCAAATATGACGGCGCTATGTCCTATATTGTTGCGGTTCTTTTCTATACAAAATACTTAAAACTTTATTATGCAAATTATATTGTAGGCGACTATAGCTGGTGAAAACCGTTCGGGTTCAACCCCCCTTCTTCAAGATCCCCCGCGCCGCGATAACCCCGGTCGCCGCCGCGTTCACGATATCCCTCGATAAACCCGCGCCGTCACCTGCAGCGAACAGGTTCCCGACCGAGGTTTCCATGTTCCTGTCAACCAGCACCTGCATGGAATAGAACTTGACCTCAGGCGCATAGAGGAGCGTGGAATCAGATGCCACTCCGGGAATTATCTCGTTCAGTACCTCAAGCCCTTCCTTGATATCGGTAACAATACGGTGCGGAAGAGCCATTGAAATATCACCCGGCGTAACGTCCTTCAGGGTATTGATAACAGAATTTTTCTTGAGCCTCTCTTCGGTACTGCGCCTTCCTCTTCGCAGGTCGCCCATCCTCTGGAGGACCGGTTTCCCTCCGCCGATGGTGGTGGCAAGCTTCGCGATCGACCTGCCGTAGCGCACGGTATTCTCCATGGGTTCCGTGAGTTCTATCCTTACGAGAAAGGCAAAATTCGTATTTTCGGATTGCAAATTCCTCAGGGAATGCCCGTTAGTAGCTATGAAACCCTCGTACTCTTCCTTGACAACAAAGCCATGCTCGTTAGTACAGAATGTCCTGACGAAATCATCGTAGGTCTTTGTCTGGATATGGAACTTCGGGTCGCGGTTGATCTTTGTTATCGGGTCCATGATAATCCCCGGGACCTCGACCCTCACACCTACGTCGATCGGGGCGTATTTTGCCCTTATTTCATGTTTCTTTACAACTTCGTCAACCCATTTTGCGCCAACCCTGCCGGGCGCAATTATTGTAAAACTGGATCTTATCTGGCCGCCATCTTTCAGTATCACTCCCGTGCAGGCACCTTTCTCAATGATTAGATCCTCCACCATTGTATCCAACAGGAATTCGATACCCCTGTCTTTGAGGTCTTTCTCAAAGTTAGCTATCACTTTCGGCGCATTATCAGACCCCATATGCCTCTGGGTTATTTCAATGAACCTTGCTCCGAAAGCCGCAGCTTTGCGTTTTAACTGCTCGACCTGGTCGCCCTTGGGAATGTACAATTGTTCAGGCGCACCGTATTTCACAAAAACCTTATCCACATGGTCGACCAGCTCCCAGGCATATTCGGGGTCTCCGGTTTGCTCGGCAAGGTCACCCCCTATGTCGGGGCGAAGGTTCAGCGTGCCATCGGAGTAAGTCCCTGCCCCGCCGACGCCGCACATGATATCGCACGGGTCGCAGTGCGTACATATTCCCCGGCGTTTCATCTTGCACTCGCGCTCATCTATATCGCGTCCCTGGTCTATGACGAGTACACTCTTTCTTCCTGCAAGTTCATCCGCTGCGAACATGCCGGCAGGCCCGGCACCCACGATTAGAACATCGTATTCATTTTTTTGCGGTTTCACGATATCACCTCTGAAAGCATATCCATATCCCGCGCCATCCTGATCTCGCGGGCGATACGCCGTCCCATAGAGAGTTTTTCATCGACAAGATCGGAATACGGTGAGCCTGAAATGAACAGGTTCGTTCCCGCTACTATGCGCGCCGATATCTCGAACACCTTCAACTCAAGTGAATCGGTCACTACCGTTTCAAGGCAGAACGGACCGATCATGCCCCCGAACAACTCAAGTGACTTTTCAACCACCTGCTCTCCCATCTCAAATATCCTGGGAAGGAGAGATTCCCTGATCATAAGGGACAGGTTGCCTGTTACTACGAACGTGGGATATATCCCCGCCTCAGCAAGCTCAGTAGGCGAACCTATCCTGAATATCTCATCGGCATTTGATTCCACGCGCCTGTCTATACCCAGAAGTTCAAGCGTGCCCTTGCTCAATTGATAACCATCCGATTTTATAGGCGAATAAAAATAATGCATGTAATAGCGGGTCCCAAGGACAAATTCCTGTATCGTGTACTTCTCGGCAGGATTGATCCTTTTCCTGAAATCCGAGTAGTTCTTAACAACAAAAAAACCCATGCCGCCCTTCGCTCCGTAATATTTCACCATCATGGGAGAATCGATATCTTCAGGATTTTTTATCTGTTTTGGCATTTTTATCCCAGCAGACTCAAGCCAATTACGGCTCATATCCCGGTCTGATTCCCATTCAAGCACCTTGCGGTTGCCATATGTGGGGAGACGCAGTTCCTGGAAATTCTCCGGCCCCAGGTATTCCACAAAAGAGCCATGGGGGATGATTATGGCGTTTTTCGCTGCAAGTTCATCAGCTTTTGACAGGATCTCTTTATAATCTTTTACGACAAAAAATTCATCAGGCTTTGCTTTCGGGAAAGCGTCGTAGAACTTCGGAGGCGCGCCCATGCAAATACCGATGGTTCTGAATCCCTCTTTTCGTGCGCCATCGAATATCTGTAGGCTGCTGTGCGAGCAGACCGTGGCTATGGCTATGTTATCTTTATCGTAGTTCTCTAAAATATCAAGTATCTCCTTCGTTTCGACCATTGTGCACCCATGTAGTGCAACACTTATATAATTTGCTTGGTTAATTAAGGTTGTGGGAAGTTCCTGTTATCCGTTCTCATCGTGCTCAAGCTTTAATTCTATGCCATCCAATATCCTCGGTTCTGTTATAACAGCATCCAGATGAATCCCAGCCGTAACATCGCCGCCAATGGTGCTGCTGTCACCCAGCCCAACGTGTATCGTTCCTCCAACTTTTTCATCTTCAAGCGAATTTCCAATCATTCTTGCATCGGGATTAAGCCCAAAACCGAGTTCCGCTATATTATAAGCCAATTTCCCGACACTATCAATCAGTGTTATAAGCGCGTCTGCACGTTCTCCCTTTATTTCACTGATGCACCTATTTTCCACTGTTATCTCTATCGGGGAACCAAGAAGTCCCAATCCGCTTATGGTTCCATCCACCACAATTTTTCCCTCTGCATTTTTGGGTGCAACATATACCTCGCCGGCAGGAAGATTTATACAGCATCCGGGAGCTCAGCATAAGCCGGTATCAGCTTTCCACTTGCATCCACGGACTTCAAGCAACGTCAGTTCCAAGATTCGTGGTCACTCTGATTTCTTTTGCTGAACTGAGAATGGAACGCGTGTTCAGAACAAGCTTGCTTACTTTTTTGTAGTCAGCAGTAATCCCTCCATTGACCATCATTTCTTCTGTTATTCCAGGCATTGTAGCCATACGCGCTCCACCGCAGCCGCATTTTGTACGCGCTTGCGTATGCGAGAGAGATTTGCTGGTCGGTGCAATCACAACATCAACATTTCTCATAGCCTCTGCAATGGCTTTGGGAGGCTCCATGCCTGAGTGGGCACGAGGAAGCATCTCTATAAGCATAACCTCACATCCGATGCTGGAGGCGGCATCAAAAATTGCCTGAGCTATCAAAGGTGATGTTGCAGTGTCAGTTATTATGAGTAGTGATTCATCAGGCTTTACACCCATATTAACTTCTAAGATCTTTCTGGCAGTTTGCAGAATATCCGTTTCCTTAATTCTTTTTTGCAACTAAACAGCCTCCTCAGAAGAATGTCATCTTCCACCATTTGAAGTAACCTGATTCACAATATATGCTCGAAGAGCCTTTATTTCCTACAGTTCCATTCCTGAAAAAGGTATAGCGACTTCCACTTCTCCGTGTAGTGAGATAGTCATATGCTTCACTTATTAATTTAAATCTGTTCTCTCTTTCCCTATCATGTGGATGAAGATCAGGATGGTTTTCCATCGCCAGCAACCAATATATCCTCTTTATCTCAGTTTCATCCGCTGTATCAGCTATTCCAAGTATGTCCCTTGCAATCTTTTCTCGTTCAATCTCAGCCCTTAGTTCATCGATTTGATCGTTCATTGGTATTGCTTCATGCCTATTGTTGGCTATTATATATTTTTAAAGCTTCATCAATAAAATACGGAGCTTCTATTGGTTTGATCCCATTTTTTCTTAGTTCCTCTTCTGCGCCGCTTCCAATTCTGGCGCAGAGCACAGCCTCACAGTCTGCGATCAAAGAGATTGTTCTGCTCAAAGCATCATCTGCATGCCCGTAATCCGCCGAACCACATAGAGGTGTAGTCTCTCTAACTTCTATGAATCGCATTTTGCCGCAATCAACTTCAAATATCAGAAAGCGAGAAGCTTTTCTGAAATGCTGGTTGATAACCTTGCCGTCACTTGAAACAACTGCGACTCTCATCTCTGTTATTGCTTTATTATTTTGATTTCAGGGAATATCTCATGCGTTACGCAGTAGTAGCCAGGACATCTCTCCTTGGCGATTTCATTCAGCCTGTTTAGCTTTTCCATGTTTGCATCTGTATCTACTATCATTTCCCATTTGAGATGCTCTAATATAGGGTTTTGAGTGACACCGAATGCCCTTGTCAGATCCATGTTCGAAGTAGCCTTTATCTTAAAGCTTTTAAGTACAATTCCCTCCATCGCAGCCCATTTTGCGAAGGTGGCTGCGTAACAGGCAATAAGGCCGTATATACAGTACTGCACAGGGTTAGGGGCTGTGCCGCTGCCACCCAGAATCAGCGTCTCATCAGATTGAAGTGTTATCTCTCCTCCCTTTTCAGTCTTTATTTTTGATTCAAACTGGGGACCGGTTTTGCCAATCCTCCATTCACCTTCAATTTCCATTGTTTTCTTGCCACTAGCAGGGTCTTTTCTTGCATTTTCAACTGTTTCCTTGAATTTGTCTACATCAACTCTGTTTACTATCATTTTTTCACCTTTTTAACCAAATACTAAAACCTTGTCCGATTCTTCAACTATATGGAGCATATCATGCATTGTAGAGATCGGGCAAACCTCGCTCCCCTTCATCTGCCTTATTTTCAGGCATGTTCCGCATGCGAAGATCTGACCTTTGTGCTCTACAAACAGCCCAATCTGTTCTTGAACATTGAATTTTTTATCCTGAATATTTTCACTCTCAACACCTTTTCCGAGGAGAAACACTTTTACCTCGTGCTCCATAAGTAAAGAAGTGGTGCCGAATCTAAAGGCGTTCCATACTGTCTCTGGCTCGTTTGTGTTTATTATTATTCCAAACTTCATAACATCCTCTTTACTAACTTTTCATTCTCTGACAATTTTTCTAAAAGTACTTCCCTCATCAAATCGCATGCCTGCAAGATTTTCGGGTTTGCTATTTTGTAGTAAATATTTGCTCCATTCCTTCTTGTGGTGACAACATTATTCTGCCTCAAGACTGTGAGATGCTGCGAGACGTTTGCCTGCGGGACACCAGCCTGTTCGGTCAGCTCGTTCACTGTTTTCTCCCCATCCCTGAGAAGGCTTATTATTTCCAGTCTTTTGGGATTTGTAAAGACCTTACATATCTCTGCGTGCATTTCATAAATTTTCTTATCCATTTTATGTACTCCAGTTCATATTTTACCCCGTCAGTTCCGTCTCCATCTCAAGATACTGCTCTTTTGTTATTTCGCCCCTGGCATATCTCTTTTTCAGGATTGCAAGAGCGGATTCAGACATTTCTTCTGATTTTTTTGTTCCTGCATTTATAAGTGAAATCACAAGCCAGACTATTGCTCCCCAGAATAATACCATTATGATGGCTCCAAAGCCCATGCCGAAACCCATCATTCCGCCTCCAGACACCAATATCACTGCCACAAGTAGTGCGATGAGTATCCACAATGTTGAATCTTTATTATCCATAATTAATCCGTCTTTCCGGCATAATACCTGCATTCCGCATAGGAGCACTGCTTATTCCTATGGCTGTGTTCACATTTGAGTTTCGATAGAGGAATATGCTCAAGCTCTACCCCAAGCACCTCCCTGAAATACTGGGTTGCAGCCTCTATTGAGGCAAAGGTACTCCGTTTACAGCACCGTACTCCTCTATTGCTTGCTATAGCCGAAAGTGCCCTTGATGTCATCATATTGGCAGTCCGCCTCTCATGGTCCGATAGCGGGCTTGCTTTCAATACGACGCTGAGGGCTATTCCTGTTGCTATTGCCGCAGCATCCGTGCCATACAAACCGCAGTAGCCGCCCGGTACTGTAGCGCCGCGCCGTATGGCTTCCTTGATATCCTCATCTGTCACCTTGCCTGTGAGATTTTTATAGGCAGTGACCAGTACTGCCGCGATCATGGCATGATGCTCAGGACCGTGCATGGGTATAGTCGGATGCTTCATGATAGTTTTTGCCATTTCCATGGGATTTTTGGAGCCTGAAGAAAGGCAGAACTGGGTAATTACCTTAATTGAATCGCCTGCATGGCATTCATTACAAACGTAATGACCTGCCGGGCAGTTAATATAAGCAGGTTCAGCTTTTCCGCAATATATACACGTTACAGAAACGGGTGTAGTTAAATATGCAAGTTCCCCGCCGCATATCATACAGTTCTCGGTTTTTTTGGTGCTATCCATATTAGGCTTATTAGATATTCTAATATATGAATATTTGCAAATGAGGATACCGCTAAAATTCTCCCAGCGTCTTCTGACCCTTTTCTTCCTTTAAATTTGCTACCCTTATCCCTATTCTTCGGAGGGCGGCAGGATTCTCGGCAAGAAAGGCTTGCGCAAGCTCACGGGCTGTTGACCTGATGATATCCAAGTCTTTTGCAGGCGCGCCCAGGGTGTGACTTTTGGTGCGGGTTTTAAGGTCGGTAGAGATAGCGATAAATGAAACGGATTTGAAACTTAGTTTCCGCGCTTCCAGTTTTCTGTACACATCCTCTGAAAGCTTATCGACGGCATCAAGTATGACTTGGAGTTCCCTTGTATTTTCTTTCAATGTGATTATCCGCCCTATCTGATCTGTGCCTTCGCGCTCTTCTACCTGTGAATCATCTACCCCCTGCGATGCCTGCTTTAACCATACTCCTTTTGCCTGCCCGAATTCCTTTATGAGGTCATCTTTTGATAGCTTTGATATGTCCCCGATGGTTTTCACTCCAAGTTCGTTCAATCTCTCTCCTGTCTTTTTCCCTACGCCGATGAGGTCTGTGATTTTCAAGGGTGATAAGAATTGCAATACTTCCTCCGGTTTCACGACTGTCAGCCCGTCGGGTTTCCGGAAATCCGATGCAACCTTTGCAACAAGTTTATTCGGCGCTACCCCGACTGAACATGTCAATCCTGTTTTCTGTTTTATCTCATCTTTTATCCGCGCCGCAAGCGACCGCGCCTCATCAAAATCAGAAACTTTTCCTGTGAGTTCGCAGAAAGCCTCATCCACACTTTCCTGCTCGAACTTCTCGCAATAACTCTTTAATATCTCCATTATCTCATCAGAGATGCTGCGGTAAAGCTCCATATTGACAGGCAGGAATACTGCATCAGGAGCCAGCTTCTTCGCGCGGTATATTGGGATTCCGGCTTTTACTCCCAGCTTTCGCGCCTCGTAGTTGCTCGTGCTTACCGCGCCGCTGTCGCCGCCGCGCCCGGAATAGACGCAAATCACCACGGGCTTGCCTTTTATTTCGGGATGCTCTCTTTCCTCGCACTGGGCAAAGAAGTAGTCCATGTCGATGTGGAGGATGATTCTGGGGTGAGGTTTTTCATCTGGCATATATAAGAAATGGCATCTGGGCAATATAAACAGAACTCATCGGAAGTATGCTATTCTGCACTAAAGATTTATAAGGACTTAAGCTAACTCTTAGTGGCAGTTGATTGAATCTGAAGATTGGTATTGAATGTCTATGTCCTAAATTTTAAAAAAGATATAAATGGCAGATGAATTACAACGTTGGAAGGAGCAGCGAGCGCTGAAATCACTTGAAGGAGGAAATGTAACTTTTTTAAAGGCTGCGGAAATGGCAGGGCTTTCTGTATGGAATTTCGCTGAAATTATGCATGAAAAAGAAATAGTCTGGGTGAGGTCTGAAAAATTTGTATCCTCTGACATTAAAAAGGCACTTCGATACGGCGCTGGCAGGTCTGAATGAGATAATATGCATGGGATGGAGGTGTTCGACGGAGTTGTATGCGGAGATAGTGATGGCAATGAGGGAGATAAATGCATCTGAAATTGAATGAAAATTAATTTATATATCCTGTTATAGAGAACGAGATTATCCATGAGAGCAGTATATCGGTTGCCAGTTAAACAAGGGCTAGTTATTCCTGTTCCAATTGGAACTAACCCAATCGCTATTGAAAGTACCGAAGTAAGGTGGGAGGTGGATGATAATAATCATCTAAAATTCGTAATAATTACGATTTCGGGTATGCAAATTAGGCATGAATCTACTGGAGCCATACTCTCAAGTTACCCAGAATTTGAAGATTTAGCCTTTCGCTTAGCAGCATACATAGCCAATAGTATTTTGATTCAAACAGGTTTCGACGCTATAGATCCTGAAAAGGTGCTTCACGCATCACCAAAAATCTTTCCAGAAACGCCCGATGAAGAAAAAGAGTTCGCAAACAGCAGAAAGACAATTGGTATCTCATTCACTATAGATACCTTTATTCGTGGAGAGTTCCTGCCTATGAAATACCCAGTTGGATTTAATCATTCATCAGCAGCCGCAAGTTATGCAGATGGCTTAAGAGTATCCAGCCCATTTTTGCAATATGAACAATTCTACAAAGTTATCGAGCATTTCTTTGGTAAGATGGACGGAGTAAAGTTGGATGCTGCCGTTAGCCAATATGTTTTACAGTATGATTCGAAGTATAATCAAGCCAAAATAAAATACCTGAGGGAATTAAGAAATCGTTGTGTTCACCCACTAGCGCATTATGGACACGTTAATTCAGAAAACCTTAAATCAATTCGAGAAGTAAGGACTGCATTACCAATCATGCGTAGCCTTGCACTTTTACTATTAAATCATCCCCCTCCATAGATGCAAGCACTGAACTATTATCATAAACGTTGGATTTCAGTGAGCGTGTTCATCATCTGTTCCTTTCTAAAATCTTCCGATACCCTTAAATTTGTTGAATCACAAGTATATACTCATAATGAAATTCATCAACAGAACCAGAGAATTAGAATTCCTGCAAAAAAAATACCACTCAAACGAAGCAGAACTCATCGTACTCTACGGCCGGCGCCGCATAGGAAAAACAGAGCTTTTAAACGAGTTTTCAAAGCACAAAAAGCCGTTATATTTTCTCGGCAGGGCAGAATCAAAAGAAGATACCCTTCGCAGGTTCAATATGCTTTTGATGGAGTCTTTTAATGACATTTCACTGGCGCGCTCGCCCCTCTCACGGTGGGATGACTTCTTTGAGTACCTCGCCGAAAAAGCGAAAACCAGGATTGTTTTGATCATTGACGAGTTCCCGTTCATTGTTGAAAAATTCCCGGAAATACTCTCCATACTTCAGGATAAATGGGATTCCCTGCTCAGGGAGAGCAAAATAATGCTCGTGCTCTGCGGTTCCTCGATCAGCATGATGGAAAAATACACGCTTGACTACAGGAGCCCTATTTACGGCAGGCGCACGGGACAATGGATGGTTGATAGGCTTGATATAGTTCATCTGAAGGACTTTTTCCCGAAATACAACTTTGAGGAGATTTTAACCGTATATTCGGTAATAGATACCATACCCGGATATTTAGCCAGGTTTGACAGCAGTTTGCCTGTGTGGGAAAATATCGAGAATAAGGTATTATCCAAAGGCGAGTTCCTGTATGAGGAAGTTGAAATCCTTCTAAGGGAAGAGTTCCGCGACCCCTCCAATTACATGTCGATACTGTCTGCTGTTGCCGGCGGATTGACGGATTTTAACGAGATTTATAACAAAACGAAACTGGACAAAAGCTTTCTATCAAAGTACCTTTTTGTTCTTGAAAAGCTTGGCATAATCGAGAAAATACAGCCTGTAACATTGAGTTTTAAGCCCAAATTGAAGGCAATAGGCGCGCGGTATTCGATAAAAGACAATTTCTTTGATTTCTGGTTCAGGTTCGTTTATACCAACCTGCCGGAGCTTGAGAGGGGAAATTCAGCTTCCATTGCAAAAGCGATACAAAAAGATTTTTCAGAATATCTTGGGAAAAAGTTCGAGAGCGCAGTAATGGAACTAATCCCGCATCTGGATATATTTCAATACACAAGGATTGGAAAGTGGTGGTATAAAGATGAGGAGATCGATATCGTTGCGTTGAATGAAAATACAAAAGAAATTCTTTTCTGTGAGTGCAAGTGGCAGAATAAGAAAATAGATACTGGTGTTCTGGTGGAATTATTGGATAAAGTAAAATCAGTAGAGTGGAACGATGATACAAGAAAAGAGTATTTTATGGTTGTCTCAAAATCCGGTTTTACTGAAAAAGCCGAGAAGTTTGCTAAGCAAAACGATTTCTCACTTATTACATTGAAAGAGCTTGAAGAGCTATTTTAGCCCGCCTACCATCCTCTCGCCTGCAGCACTTCCTTCTCAGTCAGATTCCTGATATCGATCCCTTTCATAGCTCCGCCGAGCCCCTTTGAGATCTGTGCAAGCACCGTTGCATTATCGTAATTATTCACAGCTTCCACTATTGCTGATGCCATCTTTTCAGGGTTCTCTGCCTTGAATATCCCAGAACCCACAAAAACCCCGTCCGCGCCCAGGCGCATCATCAGCGCAGCATCCGCGGGCGTAGCAATGCCGCCTGCTGCGAAGTTCACCACGGGAAGCCTCTGTAACTCTGCGGTTTCTTTCACAAGTTCAACAGATGCCTCTATCTTGCGTGCTACCACTGAGAGTTCTCCAGAACTTTTGCCTTTCAGTTCTCTTATTGTACCCATGATGGCGCGCATGTGCCTTACAGCCTCTTTCACATCTCCCGTGCCTGCTTCGCCCTTTGTCCTTATCATGGCTGCGCCCTCATGTATCCGCCGGAGCGCCTCTCCGAGATCGCGTGCGCCGCATACGAAAGGTATCGTGAACCCGGTCTTGTCGATATGGAAATTCTCGTCCGCAGGCGTGAGCACCTCGGACTCATCAACCATATCCACACCGAGCGCCTCAAGGATCTCAGCCTCAACAAAATGACCTATCCTGGCTTTCGCCATGACAGGTATTGTTACTGCGTCGATTATCTCTGCTATCACCTGCGGGTCTGCCATTCTTGCGACCCCGCCTGCTTTCCTGATATCTGCGGGTACTGCGTGGAGTGCCATAACAGCCACCGCGCCTGCTCTTTCTGCTATCTGCGCCTCTTGCGGGGTGGTGACGTCCATTATTACGCCGCCCTTTTGCATGCTGGCAAAGCCGCGCTTTAGAAGTTCTGTGCCGTGTCTGAGTTTTTCAAGCTGCATAAATTGTTATTCTTCCTTATAATCTGAGATATTATACTTTGCGCCCTTAATCCTTTTCCCACATAGGATTTAACCAATACGGTTTTTATAAATCATCACTATTAGAAATACGATCACAGAGGTCAACACTATTGCCCCGCCAGAAGCTAAATTGAAATAGAAGGAGATAATCAAGCCGACCACCACTGAAAGTATCGCAAAGATCATTGAGATTAAAATGGTTTCCTTAAAATTTCTGGAAATCTGCAGGCTTGTGGCAACCGGAACGACAAGAAGGGAAGAAACCAGCAGGATGCCGACTATTTTTAGTGAGATTACAACTGTTATTGCAGTTAATACAACAAGCAGAGTGTTCAATTTTTCTACAGGAATCCCGCTTGCTCTTGCGGATATCTCATCAAAAGTGATATAAAAAAGCTCTTTATAAAAGATGACTACAGCCCCCAGAGTAAATATTCCCAGCCCTGTCATTACTTGCAAATCTGTTTCGTTTACCGTAAGAATGCTTCCAAACAAGTAGCTGAATAGATCCACATTAAAACCCTTTGCAAGGCTTAAAATAACCACAGCCACTGCAAGTCCGGCTGAAAAGAATATAGCTATTGCCACGTCCCCATAAATTTTCGCCCTCTTCAGGCTGTTAATACCAACAGCACTCAATACTGAGAATATCAGGGCTGATATAACAGGATAAACTCCTAAAAACAGGCCAAGAGCTATCCCCCCCAGGGCAATATGTGACAGCCCGTCGCCAATCATTGAGAGCCTTTTTAGTACTATGAACGTGCCTATTGCCGAACAGATGATTGCTATCATAATGCCTGCAATAAATGCCCGCTGCATGAAACCGTACTGGAACACTTCAAGCATGTTATTCCCCATGTAAGTGATGCACGAACTTCATACCTTCAGGAGCATAGCCGAACAGTTCTTCGGGGTGGCATCCGGAGAACATCTTTTTATTGATGCAGGCAAGCCTTCCGATGCGGGAACTTATATTCCCTATATCATGGGTTACAATCACCAGGGTGATTTTTTTCTCCTTATTTAATTTCTCCAAAAAATCATAGAATTCTTTTTGCCCCGCGATATCCACACCTACTGTAGGCTCATCCAAAATCAATAATTCCGGTTGACTCGCCAGGGCCCTTGCGATGAATACTCGTTGCTGCTGACCACCAGACAGTTCGCCTATCCGCCTGTTTTTATACTCTTTCATGCCCACTATTTCCAGCGCGTCATCAATCACCCGCATATCTTCCTTTCCAAGGTTTTTGAAGAGGCCTTTTTTTGAGAATCTGCCCATGGAGACCACTTCAAACACGTTTACAGGAAAATTTGCGTCATAATTCAAGGCATGCTGGGGAATGTATCCTATTTTATACCAGTCCTTAAAGTGATGTATATCCTCCCCAAACAGCTTTATTGTACCGCTCGTTGGTTTAATCAGACCCAGCATTATTTTCAGCAGCGTGGTCTTACCCGCACCATTAGGACCTATAATCCCTAAAAATTCTCCCCGCTTTATTTCCAGATTAATATCTTCAAGAATGCGCGAAGCATCCTGCTTATAACTTATACTTGTCATTTCAATGATTTTTTCATCCATTCTCAGGCTCCAGCGCTAGTTTAAGGTTTTTCACGTTCTCCCGCATTATAGTAAAGTAGTTCTCTCCTTGCTTGATCTGATCTTCAGAAAGTCCCTCTATAGGGTTAAGCACCAGTGTTTGCGCTCCCGCTTCTTTTGCAATAGTTTCAGATAGCTTCGGGCTTACTAAAGTCTCAAAGAAAATGTATTTCACTTTATTCTCCTGTGCAAGCCTGACGATCTCGGCTATTTTTGCAGGGCTGGGCTCTATGTCAGGGGAGAGCCCTGCAATTGCGATTTGCGTTAAACCATACCTTTTGGCAAAATAGCCGAATGAGGCGTGGGCAGTTATAAATACCTTCTTTTTGACAGGAGCTAATTCTTTTGAAACATTTGCATCCAGTGCGTCCAGATCCTGCTTAAGTGCCCGGGCATTTGCCGTGTAATAATCACTATTTTTCGGGTCGGCTTTTATAAACGCTGTCTCTATAGCATCTACCTGGTGTTTTGCCAGCACCGGGTCAAGCCAGATATGGGGATCCGGCGTTCCCCCTTCTTTAATTAATTCAATCCCTTCGCTTGAATCCACAACAATTAATTTCTGGGATTCGGTCTTTGTTATAATTTTATCAACGTAAGGTTCAAGCCCCGCTCCATTATAAACAAATATCTGAGCGGACTCTACTTTGATAATATCCTGTGGGCCGGGTTCCCAGTCATGTGGTTCTGCGCCCGCAGGAACCAGTACCGATACATCGGCCTTTTCACCCCCTATACGCTTTGAAAATTCATAAAGAGGATAAAAGGAAGTAACGACATTGATTTTTCCACTTGACTTTGGTTGCTCAACACATCCTGTGAGGCTCACAAGCAATACAATGAGTAAAATGAGAGTAAATGCAGACTTTACAGAGTTCATCTCAGCGACCTCCCGGACAGCAACAGCAGGTGTCGCGACTTATCTTTGTCCCGCATGGACTGTGGTCAGGGTGGGAGAAATTCTTGCACAGTATGTCCACCACATCTTTCGTGACGAAATATTCGAATCTTCCAGCGGCTTCGCATGCGGTTTTTGCGTCCATTCCCATGCCTACCAGCATGCATACTATAAGTCCATGCCGCCTGTTCAGGAATTCTACATACTTGATACCTTTTTCCGTAAGAGAACAGCCGTGATAGGGTGTATAGGTTATCAGATCTGTTTTTGCGAGTTCAAGTAATATCTTGGTCGTCGTGGAAGGATCGACTTTGAACTCATCGGATATTTCCGTGGTCTTTGTCCTTCTCTTATCCTTAATGAATTTCAGATAGTCTATCTTTTTCGGGGATAGTTCCAGTCCATTTATACCTTTCACAACTCTAAATTTGGAGTGACTCCAAATATAGTTATCGATTAGGGTATTAAACTCAAGCTCTATACCTTTTTTAATCCAACCCTGCCACCATTTTCCGCTTCTACTACCGTGAACCCAAGTTTTTTGAGATAACGCGCCGCATGTCCTTTCCCATGAAGTAAAATCTCTGTAAGATCAGCAACCTCATCAATATCCGTACTCAAGTTAAATGAGTCAAAAACCTCAATTTCAAGGCCGCTTCCGGCTGCGATTTCTTTGTGCTTTAAGAAACTTGCCCCGTAGTAATCCACATGGAAGCTTGAAGGGTGCCGGATAAACAGGGCATTGGTGCCGCCCATCCTCCCCGGCACGATCACGATATCTGCAGCGGATGCCGTAATTTCCTTAATGTTTTTCATCGAGACAAGAGGAATGTCTGCCATTATAATAAGAACGGGTTCGTCCATCGAATGCGAGGACATTTTTCCGAGGTACTCGTTCAATGCCTCGTTCAGGCCTTTTTCTGTTAATACTGTGTTTAATCCTTTAACCTCGATGATCGAAGTTGTCAGTAAATCGATAACCCTGAAACACCCCGAGCCGAGCAGCGCCTCTGCAACATCATTGAGCATCGCCATCGCAAGCTCCTCTCGTTCTTTTTCGCAGAGAAGCGTTCCTAACCTCGATTTGGCGTTGCCCTTCTTGAACGGGATGACGGCTCTCATACCTCCAAAAGACAGGGTATACCGATAAAAAGCTTTGGAAAAAATGAGACCTTTCTAATGTACCCTGGCATGAAAAATCCCACCAAAGTGTTTATATACCATGGATACATACATGCATACGTACGCTGCATGAACAATAAAATAACAGAGGCGAAAAACAAACTTAAAGAAATGAGAGAGCAAGTGAAAGGAGAAATGGAACATATACCGAGGGGCAGCCCTCTGCAAAATATGTTAAGACTGTATTACCAGCCTTTAAGAATGAACAGTTTAGGTAAAAAAGCCCAAATCGATGCAACAAAAGAAGATATATTATTACAATCAATAGATGCAGTGAAAGAGGAACATCCGGAGTTCGTTCCTCAATACAATAGTAAATTTTTTATAATGAAAAAGTAGGCGAGATAAAAGGCGAGATAAAAGGCGAGATAAAAGGCGAGATAAAAGGCGAGATAAAAATTGTGTTTTGTCGAAATTGCGGGGGTATCTACAGGCGTAAAGTGTCACTAATAAAATTTATATAGCATGAAATCTTCATACGCCTTCCTCCAGGATTAATAATGAAAAAAGAAACAATACTACCGGAAACCAGAGACACTGCTTTTCGCGACCTCATCCTAAAAACACCGGTCGGCGAGAAAATACCAACGTGCATGCAGTGCGGGATATGCGCGGGCTCATGCCCTGTAAGTCATGAGATGGATTACACGCCGCGCCAGCTTGTGCGCATGGTCCAGCTTGGGCTTAAACATGAGGTTCTGAACAGCAATACCATCTGGATATGCACAACATGCTTTTCATGCTCGGTACGCTGCCCGCGGGGGATACGCCCGACCGAGCTTATGG
Organism: uncultured archaeon; assembly: GCA_902386135.1. Taxonomy (GTDB): domain Archaea; phylum Halobacteriota; class Methanosarcinia; order Methanosarcinales; family Methanoperedenaceae; genus Methanoperedens. The sequence continues at coordinate 4,099 of CABMIB010000074.1, read as the reverse complement.
AGACGTTAAAGCCTATAGCTATAGCCGAGGGCATAAAGAACAAGAATTCCAAATTTGATAATATCTTCTCGGATGTGGTAAAAAAGAACGGAAGAGCATCGGAGTTCCTGCTGATCTCAAAATACAGCCTGTCCGAACCCGGAATGATAAAACAGGCTCCTTTCGGCCTGTCGCTTATGTCCAGGGGAAAACTGCCACTAATGCCTGATAAGATGGAAGATGTACGCGAACTGGATGCCATCTTCAAAACCGGGGAGGAAAAACAGGAGAAAAAGCCGGAGAGCGGAACAAAAGAGAATGCAGAAACGAAAGCAGAAGCCGGGGAAAAGAATGAGGGAAAAGCAGCCGATACAGGCGGGGAGGCTGAAAAATGAAATACTCTTATTACCCCGGATGCGCGCAGCACGGAACTGCAATTGACTACCGCATGTCGGTAGAAGCGGTATTCCGCCGCCTCGGCATTGAGCTTGAGGAGGTCAAAAACTGGAACTGCTGCGGCGCTCTCCATGTGCCCGACAGGAACGTAAGAGCGGCTCTTTCATCAAGGACGCTTGCCTCGGCAAAAGGGCTTGATATAGCAACCCCGTGCAATCTCTGTTATTCGAACCTGATGCGCGCCAATACAGCGCTTGAGGATGCGACTTTAAAAAATATGATAAATGGAAAACTCACAAATAAATACGATGGGAACACAAAACCAAAACACCTGCTTGAGGTCATAGTAAAAGACTACGGGCTTGCAAAACTGGCTGAAAATGTCAAAAAACCATTAAAAATAAAAGCCGTGCCCTATTACGGCTGCCTGCTCACTCGACCTGAGAACAAATTCGACAGCCCTGAGAATCCTAAATCGCTGGATAACCTCATCTTTACCCTGGGGGCGGAGCCTGTAAAATACTATTATAAGACAAAATGCTGCGGGGGTCCGGTTCTCATAACCAACGAAGACTTAGCCCTGAGCCTTGCAAAAGACCTGCTTGGCATGGCAAAGGAATCAGGTGCAGACTGCATGGTAGTGACATGCCCGATGTGCCACCTCCAGCTTGATGCCAAACAGAAAGCAGTGGAATCGAAATACAATATTAAATTTGATATGCCGATCATTTATTTCACGCAGCTTATCGGTCTTGCCATGGGCATGAGTCCCAAAGAACTGGGACTGGACAAACACCTTGTTCCTACCGATAAATTAGTTGCCAGGATAGGGAGGTAACAATGACAGAGAAAGAATTACCTCTCACCGGTGAGACAACGCCTGAAAACGAAATACCTCCCAAGAAAGAGAATGGGAATGTACAGCCAAAGAAGATCGGCGTGTACCTGTGCAGGTGCGGCGGGAACATAGGCGACGTCGTTGACCTCCAGGCCGTTGCCGATTCGCTGAAAACGGATAAAAACCTGATTGTCAATATCCAGGATTACCTGTGCAGCAGCCAGGGGCAGGAAAGGATCAAGAACGATATTGAGAAGGGAAGAATTGACAGGGTCGTTATAGGCTCATGCTCGCCCAAGCTGCACCTTGAGACTTTCAGGAGCATGGCAAAGAAAGCAGGTATCAATCCGAACCTTCTTGAAATCACGAACATACGGGAGCAGGCGAGCTGGGTACATGATAAAGCAGGTATTGACGCAAAGGTCAAAGGCCTGATAAAAGGCGCAGTAGCCCGCATCGGCTCCATAGAGCCTCTTGTGCCGCTTGAGAAAAAGCTGGTCGACAGGACACTGGTCGTGGGCGGAGGTATTGCAGGTATAACCACAGCCCTTGAAATGGCCGATAACCATGAAGTGATACTGATAGAAAAAGCGCCTTTCCTGGGCGGGCATATGATAGGTCTTTCCAAGACCTTCCCGACTCTGGACTGCTCGCAATGCATTCTCACGCCAAAGATGGTAGCAGTGCACAATCATCCGAACATCACTTTGCTCACGCAGACCGAGGTTGCGGATGTAAAGGGAAGCCCCGGGGATTATACCATAACCCTCAAACACAGCCCGCGCTATGTGGATATCAAAAAATGCATATCCTGCGGCGCATGTGCCAGAAAATGTCCCACTGGCGCAATATTCCTGCCTTTTGCCCAGGCTGTCCCGCAGGCATACATGATTGATATGTCAAAATGCAAACAGTGCGGCGCATGCGTGAAGGTATGCCCGCGCGATGCCATAAACCTGGAAGCAAAAGAGGAGACAAGCACGATCTCCGTCGGGGCTGTTGCAATAGCCACGGGTTTTGAACCTCTTGACCTTTCGGTTATTGAAGAATACAACTATCCTGCCCCCAATCTCCTGACCGCGATCGAATTCGAAGAGATGCTCTCGGCAAAGAGCAAGACCGGCATGAGGTTGCAAAAAGCGGACGGCTCATTCCCAAACCGTGTAGCTTTTGTGCTGTGCGCCGGCAGCCGGGATTTCACAGGAAGAGGAAAGAAATACTGTTCAAAGGTATGCTGCATTTACTCGCAGAAACAGGCTCAGCTTGTCAAGAAGATGAAAGGCGACGCCGAGGCATGGATATTCTATATAGATATGCGTTCTGCGGGAAGGCGGTTTGAGGAGTTCTATCACCATACGCAGGAAAAAGGCGTGAACTACGTACGCGGAAAAATTGCTGAAATAATTCCTAAGCCCGACGGCACGCTCATGGTGCAGTACGAGGATACGAACCTTGGTATGAAAGGGCGCGAGGTATTCGACATGGTAGTGCTGTGCCCCGCTCTCGTGCCGTCCGCAGGAACAAAAGAACTTGCGGATAAACTCGGCGTGCCCCTGGGAGATGACGGGTTCGTAGAAGAAAAGCACGTAAAACTTGACCCGGTGAATACATTGAACCAGTCAGCATTTGCCGCGGGATGCGTGCTCGGTCCGAAGGATATACACGACTCAGTCACGGAAGGCATAAGCGCGGCGCATAAGGCCTCGCAGTTCCTCGGGAAAGGCATAATCCTCATCCCTCCCGAAAAACCCATGATCCTGGAGTGCAACGGATGCGGAGACTGTGTGAAAGCCTGCCCTTATAATGCCCTTAACCTTGAAGGCGGCAAAGCGGTACTGTCGCCTCTTGCATGCACCGGATGCGGAATATGCGTGCCTGCATGCCCGATAAAAGGCATTGAGATACGGAACTACACCCGCAACCAGTTGAAGGCACAGCTTAAGGCCATACTGGGTGAAGCGCCCGGTGTTGTCGTGTTCCTCGACCCTTATGCTTATGCCGCCGCAGATATTGCAGGCGTGAACAGGAAGCAGTACTCGTCACTCGTCAGGTTCGTAAGTGTGCCGTCAATCCATATCCTGGATGCCGATGTTGTAAACGCAGCTTTTGAGTACGGAGCCACAGGCGTTATGCTTATCGAAGGTACGACTGATGAAAAACTCACATCCCGCTCGGATGAGCTTTACAAGAGGCTTAAAAAAGAGACGAGAAAGCATAAGAAGCCGCTGCGGTATTCGCACATCGAGACTGCGCAGTACGAAAAAATGACAGACCTCCTGAACGTGTTCGCAACGCAGGCCGGCACCAAGGCAGAGAAGAGGAGCAAGAAGGAGAAAGGGGATAGCTCTGAGACTGCCGAAGAATAAATTAACCGGCACTCAGTAATTATCCATGACCATCTTTACGGCATTTTTATACTCATATTTAAGAGAATAGACATTATGGTCGCCTTTCACATCTATTCTCAGGATGCCAAGCCTTGTGTTCATCAGACCTACCATAGCCGAGACGCCCCTGTAATTTACATCAAAGCCTTCCCTGACGAGGGAATCAAATATTTCCTGTGTGGTATACGGCTTACTGTTCAGGAATAGCTTCAAAACAGACTTCCGTATGCCTGTTTCATCGCGCGTTAAATACTTTGTAACACGCGCTTTTATTTTCTCATTCCCTTCAGTACTCAGCGAGACCACCGTTTTCCCCTATTAAATTTTGAGAGTTTATACCTTTGCATACTGTTAAGTCAACTTTCCAACGTTACACCTTCTCACAGATCTTTGCCGGCTGTATTCCAATTCCTCTGTGCAGCCTTTCCTCGTTATACCACACCTGATATTCCCTTATCTGCCCGCCCAGCCATTGCGGGAATTTCTTGAGCAGATACAC
>CABMIB010000073.1 GCA_902386135.1 uncultured archaeon | reverse complement strand
CAGGGTCCTTATCATACCTCTGGTGATATGCAAAAATTTTATGAGGAATATAAAGAGCATCTGCATGTAGTTTATTTTCCAAGTTATAGTCCTGAGCTTGATCCAATAGAGCAGTCATGGAGGGCGGTTAAGAAATGGCTGGCAATAAGGTACTGGGAAAATAAGAGTGGATTAAAGAAACAACTGATTACGGCATTTGAGGAGGGTATCACTATGGTTCCAATTTATGATTATTTGAGAACTTGACTATAGGTGAACTTACGCCAGTACCTTTGACAACACCCAAAAAAGAGAATTTATCACCGTCAAATCCAAGCACTCCTAGTTCTGTGCCAATGGCTGATAAACCTGGCTCTTCACCTTTAAACATTCTAGTTTCTAAAAACAACGGTTCATTTTTTACTGCCATTGTAAGCACCTTTTAAGAGACCCAAAGGATAAATAATCATCATTAATATAATAACCGCCATTGATATCCATCCAGTAATACCTAATTCTCCTCCAGACCAGCTAAGCAATCCAAATACAAAAATCAAACCAAAAATTAACAAAACCCACGCTAAAGTTTTTTCTTTTGTAGTGCCCATAGTTTAGACCACCTTTTTTAATCGAGTAAAGTTGCACCACTACCGAATCATGATGCGACTACGATTTACTTTAATCCCTTTTTTTCTATTTAAGGGTTTTTACGCAAATAAGTTTATTGTTGCGTTATTCCCACTAACAAAAAGGAATTAGATGGAGAAAAACACAAAAGAAATTATGGGGTTTTTAGTCTTTTTCCCTTTTGAAGTGCACATAGACATAATTACCAACACGAATTGAAACTGTCACTACTTTTAGAAACTTTTATCTATAAGAAGGTAATCCAAAACATCACGAATAATGGTGGTATATGAATAACGCAAAATTTTCTCTGGCTGCTCGCATCCTTTCGATGGGGATGGTTGTGGCGCTTGTGCTTATAGGAACAGCAATGGGTGAAGTTTCGAGAGATGGGCTTGTTGCAGAATATCATTTTGATAGCGATGCGAAGGATTCGAGCGGGAACGGGCATGATATGGAGATTTATGGCGCTACTTTTGTAGATGGAAAAGTTGGAAAAGCGTTGAGTTTTAATGGAGTGGATGATTATCTCTATAGAGCAGACGATGATAATCTTGACATTACCGGAGATATGTCAGTTATCGCTTGGATTAATCATGCTGAAACTTCTTCAGGAGATGAAGGAATTATATCAAAGGAGTCTAGGCCAAAATATGCGTACCAGTTTGTTATCAGAAGTAGCAATAAGATTCATTTCTTCCACAGAAACTCAGGTTCACAATCAGAAGGACACGACTCCTTAGGAACTGTTTCTCCTAGTAGCTGGCATCAAGTAGCTTACACAATTAGTGGAACTACGTTGACTTTTTATATAGACGGCTCTTCTTCTGGAAGTAGCACATTATTATATTCACGTTCCGGAACGAATGGTAACCTGTATATAGGTGTTGAGAACCCGGCGCCGAAAAACTACTTTAACGGTCTCATTGATGAAGTCCGTATCTATAACCGCGCTTTAAGCGCAGAGGAAATAAAAGCCGAATATGATTCATATACAACTCCTTCCTCATCCCAACTTACATCTGCGTCAACTACATTATCATCCACTATAACTTCCAATGCTTCGCCTGTTTCAACTAGTTTAATCCTTGAAAACGCAAACAACTATAAAGTCCTTCTTGACAGTGAAATCAGTTTGCAGGATTCTGCGAGCTTAAGCCATGGCGCATACTATGTTGTAAGTTACAGCAATCTGCTTCCTTATGCAAGCGGTATAGAGATATTCTCTTCAGAAGGAAAGAAAATCACAAGCGAGTCTGAAGCAGAGCCTGTGTTTACCTCGATTGCATGGAAAGAAGCATCAGGGCAGGTAAAACCATCTGATATACAGACCATGAAAGATATTCTTCAGACCTCAAAAGATATAGACAGTGCAGTATCTCCGGTTATAAGCGTAACGGGCACTACAATCAGTTCAATTAACTCATTAAAAAACGCATGTATTTCCGTGCCGTTCGTAGGAAAAAAGTGCGCTTGGGATGCAGTTTCATCAGCTTTCCCTGGCATAAGCACTCTTGCCAGTCAACTTGAAAGCCTAAACAGTGAGCTGGACCAGTGGAAGAGTGCAGCAGCATCTGCACAACAACACCTTCCCAATGCAATCAGCGGAATCGAGCAGGCAAAGAGCGGCGGCGATATCAATCCTCAGCTTCAAAGTGAGATATCACAAAGCCTTTCAGCCTTTGGAACTTTACAATCCAAGACAAACCAGATGAGTGAGAAGCTTGCTTCTGTTAGTTCGACTCTTTCGGATGCTGAAAGCGGTGTTAGAAATGCCGCAGAAACTCCGGTTGTGGGAAGCCTCATAAGTCCTGTTGCAAATGCCATAGGAAGTATGCACAGTCAGGTTGATTCTCTAAAAGGAAAAGCAGATTCATTCTCAAGTAACATGGGAGAACAAAGAGCCAAGCTTTCCGCCGTCACAGATACTGCAAACAAAAGAGACTCTGAGCTAAAGAGCCAGTGGAATGCAAGGCAAAGTGCATCTACAATGGTATATGGGACTATTGGAGGTGTAGTAGCGGTATTGATTATTGTAATTTTATTAATTCGTAAGAAACGATCTGCTGAAAGGAGTTCTCAAGAGGATAAGCCCAAGGAGTAGTTAAAAATGGTGGAAAAAACATTCGATATTGAAACACACGGTTTAGATAAAGACGCACGTTATAATATCATTAAAGAGTGGATAGGTAAAATAGAACCGATGAAAATTCGATCAAATGAATCATCAATTGCTGCGATAGTTCTATTTTGGATTACTTTATTTGTATTTGGCTTTCTGATAGCCTTGATAATACCAATAGTATGGATAATATGGGATTTTATTAAAAAACCAACGCCGGTAAAGATTTTAGAAGATACACCAGATTTTATTAAATTCAAAACTGGTGTTATTAAAAATAGTTACCCAACCATAGTCACGGTAAACAATACCGATAAGATCAGCATTAACTATAGTGTTTTCGGGGGTCAACTTTTTTCAGGCAAAATAAAAGAAAGATGGAATATCCTTACAAAAGACCTTGAGAGCATGATTAAAAGTGCAGCCGGTGTTGAGAGCGTAGTACAACCACCAAAGATAATAAATCTTGAAAAAGCGAGCATTGGAGAAGATAAAACATCGCTTAGCAAAATTCAAAAACTCTTTTTGATGATGATGGTATTTGCAGTAATCTCTTGGTTTTTACCAAATTTCACATCCATAAGTAGACTGAAAACGGAGAGTGCAAGTCTGATCTATCTTGTAAGTCAAAGTTTCATTATTTCTATAGTTTTAATTTTAAATTTTATTCTTTTTTTAGTTATAGTATACTATACACTTAAAGCACCAAGCCGTGTAAAAACGCGTACCGGATTAACATTTATTTTTATGCTATCTCAGATTCTACTTTTTTTATTTATTTTATATATGCTTAGTTTAGGAATTAGTAGTATACCATTATTGAGCTTAGTGATGAATGTATCTGTAGACATTGGTTTCTATATAGGAATAATTGCACCAATAGTTGCATTTTTAATTATGTTAATAGAATTAATAAGCCTGAAATTGAAGAAAAAATAAAATATAAATTGATAAAAATATGAATATTAAACAAATTTTGTTCACAATGTATCACTGCAAAAAGCGTGCCCAAAAAATTACGATTGGAATAATGATAATGGCACTTCTATTGTTTGTGGGTGGTATCGGAGCGGCAAGTGAAACAACAGATAGCTTTGAGGTCGGAAGTCTTAATTATATCACACCTGTTACTCCATCTCCAACAGAAATTTCCACGTCTGGCTTTACTTTAGTAGGTGATAAAAAAACATTGTACATTGGAGAGTCTTGGGATGTAGGTTATGGATTTAGAATAGAAGCCGATTCAATCGATGCGAAGTCGACTCCAAAAGCATTATGGCTAGTTCTTTATAGAAATGGAAAGAAATTAGATGATAAAGTAATTTACATAGGTGAAACATATAATTACAATAATATTTTTAGAGTAAATGTGTCTGATATTCGTCCAGGGGACATTAGTGATAAGGTAACACTTTCAGATGCGTATATTGCTTTAGAATACATATCGGCTCCAGAATCTACGCCAACAACGCTTGCAGAAAGAGAGTTGGGATACGATGATGGGATAAGAAATAGAGAGGGAAGTTTAGGTCCAAAAGGTCATGCAGTGTTATTTTCTACTGAGACGCCAATAAAAATCAGTGGAATAAAAATATACGGCTCCAGATACGATGATTTTTCAAGGCAATTTGATATTGAGATATGGGATAGCAATTTTAAAAAGCTATATTCAGCAACATACGATTATAAAAATCAGTTTCCGGACAGCGGCGTTTCAATAAAGGGGAGAGATTTAAAAGATAGTGGTTTTAAATGGGTAAAGTTCGATATGCCCAATATTGAGGTAAATGGTAATTTTTACGTAACCCTATTCACTTACTCAGGTCCTCCTTCATGGGAGAATATTCCCGAAGCACCGAAAGGGGGAATTTATGTAGGTGTGGATTCGGACACAAAATCCGGGCACTCATTCGTAGTTGATAAAAATCCAAATAGAATTACAGATTGGCCAACTGAATGGAATTTACGCCAAGAAAGCACCGATTGGATGATACGAGTAGTATGTACTTCAGACAGCCCTTGTACTGAATCTAAAACAGTGGCTTCAGCGTCTAATCCTATAAATCCTCTTGCGGGAGGCTCTGAACCGACTCCTGTAGCAGAGGAGGCTATAGCTACTAAACAGCTAAGCGAAAAGGAACGAGATGATTTATTGAAAGATTATTCGAAAATGTATTCATACTATGCTGATATCTCAGAAAACGCAGAAAACGATGCGCCTTTTAAAATACTTAAAGATTTTGAAACTGATGCCAATGATTTAAGCAATGAGTTAAAACCTAAAATTAAAGATATGCCTAAGGATGTTGTAAGCGACATTGTAAATCCATACACTGATTTTGATGATTTTATAAACCTTATACTGGCATTCCAGAGAAGTATGAGATTTCTCCAGCAAGCCGATTTTATTTTCCAACTTGCTGACGACACGGAAAATAACAAGATTCTACAGGATATTGCTCCCAAATTAAAAGAACTTTCGCAAACCAGTGGAGAGAATCCAGATAATATCGCTAAACAGAGACAATTAATAACAGATATAAAATCGGATTTAGATAAGATTAATTCGGAAAAATACATAAAAAAAGGTATCGATGCAAAACCAGTAATTATAGAAGATAGACCTATTTCAGAAGGAGAATCTTTTCAAATTGAACTTGAAATGCCAAGTGATGCCCGTCAGATAAATTACAAAATTGTTCAAAAAGAAAATTATAAGGCACTTGAACTAATCGGTAGCGACCCTAGTTATAAAGTTACTATACTGAATAATCCAGATAATTTATGGTGGACTCAATCTATTAAAAGTATGAGTAATTGGAAACAAGATTTCTGGAACGGATACACAGACGCAATAAGTTGGACAGGTTCAACAGAAGCACAGCCCGAAAAGATACTACTGAAAATCACATGTACAGATACTGGCGGTGATTTCTTATGGATTAAAGGGAATGAAAAAGCTACAATAACCCTAAAATTTGTTTATCTACCAGAAAAAAGTTATTCATGGGGATTAGGAGATTTCTTAAAGAATTATACGGAATCACTTAATTCTGGACTTGAAAAACATGAGCGTCTTCTAAAGAGTTCTCCATAATTATCAACAGAAGATTGAGAACTAAGATAATAAAATTTGTTATGAAAATATAAAAAACTAGTGATAATCCATTAGTTCAATTGAAAATTCATCTACATGCTCTCCAGCCTTTTCACCCCAACCTCTCAAACAGAGAGTAATTTTAACAAGTTATAGCATGATTCTAAAGCCTCCGTAATTTTTAAGAATCATTAAGCAGATTATTTAATGGGGGGTGTTTAAATGACAATAACACCGAGAGGTGAATCATTTCTTGCAAACTTTTCTATAGATGAATTGAATGGTCTTTATCAAAAAGAGAATGATCCAATAGTAAAAATAAGGCTTCTTGCAGCGATTTTACGCAAGGAAGGTAAGACCCTTGAAGAAATAAGCTTGACAGTAAAACATCCACTAACAACTGTTGGCGACTGGCTACGCCGCCTGCACACAGAGGGGATTTCAAGAAAGAATAATAAAAAGCGATCTGGTAGACCAAAAAGATTAACAGATAAACAGATAGAAAATCTAAAGCCAATTCTTTTCAAATCTCCCCAGGAGCAGGGCTTTCCGTTCATTATCTGGACAACAAAACTTGTTATCCATCTGATAGAAAAACTCTATAACGTATCCTATAAACCACTTCAAGTAAGGCGTATACTTCATCGTCTTGGCTTATCCTGCCAAAAACCACGGCCATCTCATAGAAAGTCTAACAAACAACTTCAAGAAGAGTTTAAAAAAAATTCAAACAACAAATTAAGCCATTTGTTGATAATGGATACGCAGTCTTATTTCTGGACGAAAGCATCTTCCCGATAGCACCATATCTCACATACGGTTGGTTCCCTGTTGGCAGTCACCCACATGTAAAGTACGAATACAAAAGGAAGGAGAAAATCTGTGTTCTTGGGGCACTAAACTCGGAATATTTCATTTATGAATTTGCAGATTGGCTTAACGGTGATGTTTTCAAGACGTTCTTACAACGACTTATTTACCAACTCGGTAAGCTGGTTGCCGTTATAGATCAGGGACCTTATCATGTCTCAGGTGATATGCAAAAATTTTATGAAGAAAATAAAGAACACCTGCATGTTGTTTATTTTCCAAGTTATAGCCCTGAGCTTGATCCAATAGAGCAGTCATGGAGGGCGGCTGAGAAATGGCTGGCAATAAGGTACTGGGAGAATAAGAGTGAATTAAAGAAACAACTGATTACGGCATTTGAGGAGGGTATCACTATGGTTCCAATTTACTATTATTTGAGAACGTGACTATAGCTGAAATAAGCGAGGCAAAAGATGAAAAAGTAACTCCGGGTTAGAAGTGTCACTCAATATTATCGCGTTTCTCCTAAAATAATCAAAATGTCAGATAATTCTGCTTATATGCAGTTTTAAGATTCTATTTTCTTTTTTTGTTCATGTATAGGTCTTTTGGTAATGTTTGATATGTTGTAGGGAAATATATTTCAGCTCATACTAATGTAACAGGAAATAGTCCTGTATGTTCCTAAAAACGCTATATACAGGCCTCGTACATCGTACGGGGTATATATACTGTGACTCTTGCTCGCGTTCAATTGTAAATCCCTCTAACCTCGTTTTCTAAGTTTCGGGGCTAAGTATAACTTAATCTATTATATCCTTAGCAGTCGTGCTCCCTGCACTCCCTCAGCAGCTCCTCAAACGTATAGTTCTCCGGCATCACCTTGACTCTCACACCGAACCCTGACAGCGTATCAGAAGTAGGCTTACCGATAGCCGCAACAGTGTTTTCATTCATTATCCTGATAACTTCATCCTTCACTCCCATCTCATCGGCAAGCGCCATGAAGTTCCTTACCATCATCGAGCTTGTGAACGCAAATATATCGATCTCCCCTGCGAGAGCCTTTTCCATGAGTCTTGTATGCCTCTCATCCCTTGGCATTATTATCTGGTACACCTGCGTCTCATGCACCACTGCACCTTTTTCAATGAGCCCGCTTACAAGCTCCGGCGCTCCGTGGCTGCTTCGCGCTATCTCGATGACCATGCCTTCGATCCCGCGCAGATGCTCTACCAGCCCTTCAGAGCTGTAGGATTCCGGGACTATGCTTACCCTTATACCGTTCTTCAGCAGGGCACTTTCGGTTTTCGGTCCGATGGCGACCACATGCATTTTGTTAAGCTGCCCGATGAACTCTTCAGGCGAGTCAAGTTTCAGGAGCGTGAACTCGACCCCGTTCGCGCTTGTGAAGATAACATAATCTGATTCCCCTTCCATGACTCGTGAAACGAATCCTTTAAAATTAGCATCGGTCTTGTCCACTACATCGATCATCGGGGCAGTGATGACTTTAAATCCCATGGAGCTTGCAAGCCTGGCTGATTCTGTGAGATAGCTGGCAGGCCTCATTATGGCTATTACTTTCATTTTTAATGTTTGACTAACTCGCGATGCAGCTTTACCACATCGCCTATAACCGTTATCGCAGGAGCCCTGACTTTACGCTGTTTGCACAAGCCCACGATATCCGCCAGCGTACCTACAGTTACGCGCTGGTCTGGTCGCGTGCCTTTCTCGATGACGGCCACTGGCGTATCAATGGATTTTCCATGCTTTATCAGTTCCTTCACATTGCTCTCGAGCATGCCGACGCCCATCAGTATGACAAGCGTGCCTTCAAACCGTGCAAGGAGTTCCCAGTCAAGACCTGTTTCTTCCTTTGTCGGGTCCTCATGACCTGTGATAAAGGTCACCATAGAAGCGTAATCGCGATGGGTGATTGGGATTCCGGCATAGGCAGGAACTGCGATGGCTGAGGTGATTCCCGGCACGACCTCGACTTCGATACCTTCCCTTACAAGCACCTGCGCCTCCTCGCCCCCGCGCCCGAAAAGATACGGGTCTCCGCCTTTTAGCCGCACAACGAGTTTTCCTTCCCTTGCTCTTTTTACAAGCAATTCGTTTATCTGCCACTGGGAGAGCTTGTGGTCTCCTGCATACTTTCCTACGTCTATCCTCTCGGCAGATGCAGGAAGCATATCAAGTATCGCCTTCCCGGGAAGCTGGTCGTACAGGATGACCTCCGCACTCTCAATAAGCCGTTTTGCCTTAATCGTCAATAATTCGGGGTCACCAGGACCTGAGCCCACAAGATAAACTTTTCCAGTCATTATTTCCTCTTTTCTCGGCGAACATTTTTACAGCCTCATCAACGAGCTTGCCTCCGCCTTTTTGTTTAAGCTCGTTTCCGATGCGCTCTGCTTCTTGCACATATTCGGCAGGGTTTATAAATTCATCTATTTTTACGTGGCGTTTGCCGTCCACCGACAGGACTTCGGTGCGTACATGGATATCATTGCCCTCGCTTATGGCAAAAGCACCGATCGGCACAAGGCATCCGCCCCCGAGTATCCCGATTATGATCCTCTCGATCCTGGTCTCGATGCGCGTCTTCTCATCATCAAGTTCCCTTGCAGCTTTCTCAGCCGCTGAATCCTTTTTTGCAGCTATCACTATTGTTCCCTGGTTTGCCGAGGGGACAAAATCATCTGCATTCAGTCGCTCTCCGGGGATGTCCCATTTCATCCTCTCAAGCCCTGCCTCTGCCATGAATATGCCGTCGTACTGCCCTTCCCTGAGCTTTCGCAGGCGGGTGTCGATATTTCCCCGCAGGTCTTTTATGACCATATCCTGCCTGAACCTCAAAAGCTGTGCCCGCCGCCGCAGGCTCGTTGTCCCAATGATCGCGCCTTCAGGTAAGTCCTTTAGATCCGTCCTGTCGCGCGTGAGCAGGAAATCATACGGGGAATCGCGCTTCATCACGGCGGCGATAGTGAGTTCCGGCGGGCGTTCCGTGGGAACGTCCTTCATACTGTGCACGGCTATATCGATCTCACCGGCTAACATGGCATCATCTATCTCGCGCACGAAAACACCAAAACCCTGTACTTCATGAAGCGGCCTGTCCGTGAAGGTATCACCGCATGTCTTGATTATCTTTATCTCTGTCCCTACGCCGTTTTTTGCAAGCAGGCCTTTTACAAGGTTCGCCTGGGCGAGTGCAAGTTTGCTGCCTCTTGTCCCGATCCGAAACAAGGTATCTTCCGAATTTTTCATTTTAAATTCCTTTGATATGCCTCAATGGTCTTATTTATATCGTCCTGCGAATGCGCCAGTGATAAAAAGTTCGTCTCAAACTGCGAAGGGGGAAGGAAGATGCCATCTGCAAGCATCTTCTTAAAGAATACGTTGAACTTCTCGGTATTGCATTTTAACGCATCCTGGTAATTGTACGGCATATCGCCGAAGAATAACTTGAACATGCTGCCTACCCCGCTCACGCTATAATCAAGCCCGAGGTCGCCAGCAACATCTGCAAGCGCGCTACGCATCGCATCCCCGGCTTTATTCACTTTTTCGTGTACCCTTTCTTTTTTCAGGGTGCTGATAACAGCAAGCCCAGCGCTCATCGATACAGGGCTTCCGTTGAAGGTTCCCGCCTGGTACACCGCGCCTGCAGGTGAGATGTTTTCCATTATTTCGCGCTTTCCTCCTATCACACCTATATGGAAGCCTCCTCCAAGGATTTTACCCAGCGTGGTCATGTCTGGAGTAATGCCGTAGTATTCCTGCGCCCCGCCCATAGCGAGGCGGAAACCTGTGATGACCTCATCGAATATGAGCACCACGTCATTCTCCCTGGTCACGGCACGGACATCTTCCAGATATCCTTTTTTCGGCAAGATGGGCCCGATATTGCCAAGAACTGGTTCGATTATGACCGCTGCCACGTCATCCTTATAAGCCTCGATCGCGGCGGTCATCGCTTCTATATCATTATATGGCACTTGCAGCGTATTTTTAGTAAAATCTGGAGGTACGCCCGCTGAATTCGGCGTTCCAAGCGTGGTCGCTCCTGAGCCGGCTTTCACAAGCACAGCCTCATGGGCGCCGTGGAATCCCCCTTCTATTTTTATGAACTTGTTCTTTTTTGTAAAACCCCTTGCCACCCGCAGGGCTCCCATCGTGGCTTCGGTTCCCGTGGAAACAAAGCGCACCATGTTTATGCTGGGATAAAGCCTGATGATCTTCTTTGCAAGAGCTACCTCAAGTTCGGTAGGCGTGCCGTACAGCCAGCCGTCCGGGAGCTGCCTTATCACCGCTTCCTTTATAGCGGGATGGTTATGACCCAGAAGCAGGGGGCCGTAGCCCATCACATAATCTATGTATTCGTTGCCGTCTATGTCCGTTATCTTTGAGCCGTTCGCCCGTTTTGTATAAAATGGATACGGTTTTATGGCGCGAACAGGGCTGCTCACGCCTCCAGGGAGCACTTTTTTTGCTTCCTCGAATAATTTTTTTGATTTCTCTGTGCCCATAATTCACTGAAATTAGAGGATGTATTAATATAATTTGTGATTTAAGCACTATATTCCTCTGCATAAAATCAAATCGAAAGTATAATATCCCGCAAGAGTAATAGCCAATTAAAAACAGGGAAAAACGGGTCGTTCAGGATAGGGTAGGATATTATGAAGATAGTAAGAATCATTTGTCTATTATTTATTATGGCTGCCATATTCACGGCAGCCGCGTATGCAGCAGAAACTAATTTTACAGCCTCCTCTCTTACAGCCCAGGATGTGGATTGTAAGAAATGCCATACGGATAGCCCGCATGTGATACATGCCAAGAAACCTGTGGATTGCGTTAATTGCCACGGGGATAAACTGTCGGTATCGGTACCCCGGTGCACAAAATGCCATGACGGTCCTATTCATCAGGTGCATGCCGGGAAAGTGAGCACCCAGTCATGCTCTTATTGCCACAAGAACATAACCGGCGTCCATAACGCCCTGACAAGCGACGCCGTATGCTCCCACTGCCACAAGGACCTGGTGGAAGTTCACGGGAACGAATCTGCATGTACAAAGTGTCACAAATCACCGCCTGAGATAGTTAAACCCCTGAAACTGGAAGGCTCAGTACTGATATGCCAGAACTGCCATCCGCAGTCCAGTGTTGCGACGATACATGGGGCAGTCGATGATAAGACGGGGTGCTATAACTGCCACAAAGGAACATCAAAAGCGCAAGGAAGTGAGGTGCCTCATGTTATCCATGCTACAAAGGTAGAATGCAAAGGATGCCATGAGGAGAACGGCAAGGTGGTAGTACCCAAGTGCACAAGATGCCATGATATCGATAAACTCCATGCGTTCACCAAGATAGGTAAGCTGACCTCCCAGAGCGGGCTGCAGTGTCCTGCCTGCCATCCAGGAGAATCAAACCCGGCAGGAGCGCAGGCAGCGCCTAAAATCCAGGAAACAAAAAGCCAGCCACAGATAACAGGAACGGCTAAAATAGAGACCACCCGGCAGCAGCAGGCAGAAAGTATGAAAACCCCTGGATTCGCAGGTGTGCTGGCAGTGGCGATACTGGCAACAGTGTATCTTATGATGC
The DNA here is from genome assembly GCA_902386135.1 of uncultured archaeon. Taxonomy (GTDB): domain Archaea; phylum Halobacteriota; class Methanosarcinia; order Methanosarcinales; family Methanoperedenaceae; genus Methanoperedens. The sequence goes on along the minus strand of CABMIB010000073.1, from coordinate 24,945 downwards.
GAAGGAGGAAGTGAACCAAATATTTATTCTCCAACAGGTACATACTTCTTTTTTACCAGGAATTTATGGTGAGAATATGAAACAGGTACAGATTACACTAACACCGCGTGAATCGAAGCGGATCATAGCCATGGGAGTAAAGAGACTTCCGGCCGTCCAGCAGGCAATGAAAAAGGGAATAATCCTGATAGCCCTTGGTTCTACAAATGCATGCGTGGCAGAGGAACTTACGGGAAAGAAAGTAGACCCCTCAAGGTATGGAGCAGGTTATATTGACGGGACGACAACGGTTGTCCCGGCGGATAAGCGGCTACCGGCGATCGCACTGCGAGACGGAAAGCAGGTGAGCGCGGAAGGCATTATAGACCAGATGGGTGCGCAGGATGTGCTCATAAAAGGGGCGAATGCCCTTGACCCGCAGGGCGTGGCTGGAGTCATAATAGCAAACCCGGTAGGCGGAACAACGGGGAGTTTTATGGGTATTGTCATGGCAAGAGGAGTGAACCTGGTCATCCCGATAGGTCTTGAAAAATCCATACCCTACTCCGTAGTTGATATTTCAAAGAGAATAGGAATACAGCGCATCAGCAAAGCAACAGGGCTTCCGGTGGGTATGATACCGCTGTTCGGTGAGGTCATTACCGAGATCGGGGCGCTTACCCTGCTGGGGGCTGAGGATGTATTCCCGATAGGTGCCGGCGGCATAAACGGCGGCGAAGGTTCCATAACTCTCTGCATCGCCGGGGATAAAGCGGATGATATCTTTGAACTTGTTCAGAAGGTTAAAGAGAAAAAGGGAGAGCTTTAATAGTTTATCTTTTTTGTTCAAACGCATCCCATGTTCGTAAAACAGATAGAGAATGGTCTGGACCTCCAGAACACAGCACAGAACTTCGCCGCCGTTTACGATACAACACTTGCGCCCGGCGAGAGCATCCGGTCCCATTACCATACAGATTTTGAGGAGATCTACTATATCCTTTCAGGATACGGCATTATGACAATTGGGGAAGAAAAGCAGGAGATTTCCCGCGGCGATGTAGTGTATATCCCTGCAAACGCGCCGCATACATTGCTCAATACGGCGGCGGAAGTACCCCTTCGGTTCGTAACTGTAACTGTGGGAGCAGCTCAAGTTGAGAACGAAGGACTAAATAATATGGGTGGCACACAGTAAAAAAAAGAAATACCCGGCCGATTTTTAAACCTACTTCTTCTTGAAGCGCGGCGCTGCAATGATTATGGAAACTAAAAGTATCACCACGCCAACTATGACAGCCGGGTTGATAGCAGATGATGCCGCAGGCGGTGTCTCGCTAAGAGCTTGCGTGGTAGGAGCCCCGGTAACTTCTGAAGTAATCACAGACTGATTCGATCCGGGCGTCATAATTGTGTTAGATGTTGAGGTTGTTTTAGGTGTCGAGGTTGTATTAACAACACCGCCGCCATTCGAACTACTGCCGCCACCACTGGAACTGCTGCCGCCCGAGCTACCACCGGACGTTCCCGCCTGTGATGATACAGGCACGCCTACAAAGGTAAGGTCTGCTTTGTAAGCTGTCCCGGCATCGGGGAGTTTCGCTGTTTGCTGGGCTGCTACGCCGCTTGCATAGAACGTTACTGTTGAGCCGGGCTCGTTCTGGTAACTTCTGATCCACAGTTTTGTTGGACCCGGGTCATCACCGTAAATGCCTGGTTCTGCTGTCGTTATCGAACCTCGCTCTTCTCCCCCGATCATGGCAGTTATTGTAGTTCCGGCAGCAGCAGGCTGTCCATTCACTGTTATGCTGCCGTAGTAGCCCGGTGGAGGATTCATGGGTAATTGTTCATTCTGAGCCGAAGCAAATCCTGAGATCAACAGGATGGTAAAAGCCAGTATTGTTATAGTTCTTTTGTTCATGGTAACTCCCAAAAATTTATGGAAAAGGGATGTGCCCTTTTCCTTTTACCATTGCTTACCTGCCCATGGTACGTTATTCGTGCCATTATCTGGTATGTTCTTGATGAACAGCCAGTACCCGTGTCCTTGCTTCAGAGCTGTTGCATCTGATAGATCTGTGCCAGCTACAAAGGTGACTGGGGCTGCGGGCTGCTCAAAGGATACCAGTCTTGTGTACAGCCACTGGGTGAAGTCTAACCCGTGCTTGAGATCCACGAAGAGCTCGCCGGCGCTCAATGTGTCCGGATCGCTCCTGCTTGCGCTCACTCCTATCAGGTTCCAGCCTTCAGAGAGCTTCCTTGTCGGCGGCATTGAAGGAATGTTCGTACTTGCAATGAATCCGATGCTCTGGTTATCAGCAGTGACATTGATCCAGTATCCGAATAAGGGCTCAAGGTCAGTTGGTGTCGTGAAGTTGCCTGTTGCAGAATCAAACCCTACCACTCCGTTGTTCTGCACATTCTTTAATAGCTGACTAACACTGCTCGGTTCAGCAAAGTTGGGTATGGATATCAAATTCCAGCCCTTGCTGAGACTGAAGATCTTGTCGGCAAACATAACCTGCGTGCTGCCGGTTATACTGGTATTTGCCGCTGTAGCACTTGTTGCCATAACCGTTACGAACTGAGCGACGCTTGAACTAACCTGTATGGTGGCATTTCCGTTAGTGAAGCTCACATTCGCTGGAGAACTTACCGCACTTACGTTGTTCGCAGTAATGTTTATATCAGCCATTCCGTTAAAGAGCGTCTGTGATACGTTGCCGCTGAGGGCTGTGATGGTTATGCTTATCGGCATTCCTTTGAGTGTTGTATTTAGTTCCGGCGTTAAGACAAACGACGTTATTCCCTGTGTAGGCGGCGCAACAGGCTGGTTAGTGAAATTCACATTCATTGCGTCCATGTTTTCGACTGTTATCATTCTGGATGTGGCATTGGTAGGAGTAAATCCTGGCTTTATTTCCTCAGTCACATTATAACTGCCCGGGGTAAGGTTCATGAACTGATAGAAGCCTTGCGCATCGGTTGATGTATTAGCCATCTGTGTGCCGGTCGTGGCATTCAATAGATTGATATTCCAGTTCTCTATGCCCATCTCTCCGGAATCCCATACTCCATTTCCGTTGGTATCGTTTATCTTGAAGCCTGAGATATTGAATGTTGGCACCGTCACATTCGGAGGTGTCACATTCGAAGGTGGCTGGTTCGTAAAGTTTACGTTCATCATATCCGTACCGCTTATGGTAACCTGCTGGGACATCGGACTGACGTTCATCCATCCTGTCTTCATTTCCTCAGTTACATTGTATGTGCCGTTTGCGAGGCTCATGAAATTGTATGAACCGTCCGCACCGGTCAGCATGCTCTTTTGCATGGTGGAATTCATAAGAGTGATATTCCAGCCCGGAACTCCGCTGCCAGTGGCATTGTTGATTTTAAAACCTGAGATATTGAATGCTGGCACTGTCACATTCGGAGGTGTCACGTTCGAAGGTGGCTGGTTCGTAAAGTTTACGTTCATCATGTCACTACCAGCAATAGTAACCTGCTGGGACATCGGGCTGACATTTGTCCACCCTGCCTGCATTCCCTCAGTTACATTGTATGTGCCGTTTGCGAGGCTCATGAAATTGTATGAACCGCCCGCATCGGTCATCATGCTCTTTTGCATGGTGGAATTCATAAGAGTGATATTCCAGCCCTGAATTCCACTGCCTGTGGCGTTGTTGATCTTGAACCCCGAGATATTGAATGTTGGTACTGCTGTCACATTTGCAGTCACATTTACAGTTGCATTTCCGGTTACATTTCCGCTACCAGTACCGCCACCTGTTGCGGTTATAGTGGTAGTTCCTGTTCCAACCGCTGTGAACACGCCAGTAGTTGAGCCAATCGTGCCTACTGCTGTGTCGCTACTCGTCCAGGTTACATTTGCGGTGATCTGGTTGCCGAATGAGTCAAGCGTAGATGCCATAAAGGTCTGGTTTCCACCTACGGGCAGCGATACATTTGCAGGTGTGACAGTTATTGTAGCCAGCGGGGGCCCAATGGCCATCAATGCCGCCTTGGTGCCACCTCCGGTAACATCGGCATGGTTTGATTGAGCATCAAACGCAGTTCCATATGTGGTAAATGGCGGCGGTCCATCTGTTGATGTATGACAATCAAGTTGGCATGCGGTAGGCCCCCCGTATATTGATTGCAGAACTCCATAGTAGTCAGGGATTGCCAAAGCCCCTGGCACTCCAACTAAAGCTACTACTGATAATGCCAGTAGCAAAAGTACTATTTTCCTCATTTATTTAACCCCCCTCTTAATTGTATTTGAGACCCTCATATTACGCACTGGAGAAGACTTAAAGCTGTATTCCAGATAAAGAACTGATCTCTGAAAAAGCTCTAAGTTTTCTGTTGTACCACCACGAATCGAATGTCCCCACTAACTAAGAATATGTTTTGTTTTCGGGATTAATAAACCTTATGGTGAGGATACTGAGACCTTCGGCATTATCGGTCAAGGTTAAGACCTTCTGAAAACTTCGTTGCTCGAACGTTATTTTCACAAGTCGCATCTGTGAACCCATCTTCATTCGCATTGGACAAGCCAATGAATTTCAATTTGTTCCAATAGATTTTTTGAAATTCAAACTCACGGCTGTAGACAGGCATAACAACATCGTTGAGGTTTGGGCACACGAATGCAAGGTATTTATGAATGCAGCGGCTGTCCCGAAGAAGAGCGGAAAGCCAGGAAGGCCATCAAGTTCACCGATATCGTTGATGAGAGCAGGCTCAACATACGGAAGAATCTTGCTGATGATTCCCTGAAGTCGGGCGGGTATTGAGAAGATTTTTTTTTGATTTTAAAGGAAGTAAAATAGTAAATGTACTTCCCTTACCAAAAATGCTTTCTACTTTGATTGTGCCTCCGTGTAATTCCACCAACTTCTTTGAGATAGCAAGCCCAAGTCCCGTCCCTCCATATTTTCTTGAGATACCTGACTCAAGTTGCTCAAATGCCCAGAATAATCTCCCAATATCTTCCTTCTTGATCCCTATACCTGTATCCGATACAGAGATATGAGCCACATCCTCTATTTTTTTTGCAGTTATGGTTACTGTCCCGCCTTCCGGTTTACTAAATTTCACTGCGTTGCTGAGTAAGTTTAACATTATCTGTTTGAATCTGCGTTTATCTGCCTTCATATAAAACGACTCAAATTCTTTTTTAATAATTATACCACGCTTTGTTGCTGTTTCACCTATGAGGGCTATAGCCTCGTTGATTGTTTCAGGCGCTGAGAATTTTTCAGTAACAAGTTCCAGTTTTCCCGATTCTGCTTTACTTAAATCGAGAATATCATCAATGAGCAAAAGCAGGTGATTGCTGCTTGCAAGAATCTTCTCCACAAAATATACCTGTTTCTCATTCAATTCCCCTGCTATCTTTGCATCTTTTAGAACCTCTGTAAAGCCGATAATTGAGGTTAAAGGGGTTCGAATCTCATGACTTAAGATGGCAAATAAATCTGCTTTTGCTTTGCTTGCAAGCAAAAGACGTTCATTTTCACGGCTTACTTCTTCTAGTTTTTTGCGTTCGGTGATGTCTCGAAAAACACCGTACATAGCAGGTTTACCGTTGTAAGTAAAAGGGATCGATACTATTTCAACATCCACAGGAGTGCCATCGATCCTGACGAACGTTTCATGCTCCTGCGGCGCAATTTTTCCTTCCTCTTCCATACGGATCCGCTCTTTAACAGTCTCATGAAAATCCGGGTGTATGATCCGAAATATTGATTCTCCGATGAGCTCTTCGGGTTTAGTAGCGCCCAGAATATTCATTCCTGCCAGATTAATATAAACAATTTTACCTTCGCTATGAATGCCGATACCATACGGTGAATAATCCACAAGACGGCGATAACGTACTTCATTCTCTCGAAGCGTTTCTTCCATCTTTTTATTTTCGGTGATATCCCTTCCGAAGCTGACAGTCCCGATTATCTTATTTTTTTTGTACAGAGGAGCGGTATTAACCGAAAGGACGAACATCTTCCCGTTTCTGTCATATGCCCTCACTTCATAACTCTGGGGATTACCCTGCAGGGTTTTGAGGAATACCTCCTGTACTTTAGGTAAATCTTCAGGATGAATGAGCGGGGCAAAATTATGGTCTATCAAATCTGAAAGTCCGTATCCGCTTGTCTCTTCACACCGCCTGTTAAAAAAAGTGAAGTTACCCTCGGTATCTAATGTCCAGATGATATCATGCGCGGTCTCAATGATTGTTCGATAAATATCGTCTCTATGACTTAACGGTCCTTGCTCGATACCCATCTAATCAGTCCCTCCTTAGCATAATTGCGATTTTCCTGTCCTAACATTCCTCTTTAATGGTAATAATATTTGTTGAATTAAGGAGATTATAACCTGTCGCTGCTGAGGACTTTTATCATTTTTTTAACAAAAATATAATCTTTTTATCACATACAGGATTAATAACCTATAATGCCGAAAGATAGAATTAAACAAACAGTAAACATTGAAAAATTCAAGCTTCATGCTGTTGAGTTCAGCAGTTCTATAACCATCTTTCGATTGGATAGCGGAGTTAAAATAGCTTTTTCACTTTTGCTAATCTTCATAACACGGAGGACATCTTTTGGAAAATACATTCCAATCTTTCCTCCCCCCACAGTGGAAATCTTTAATTCATATCCTCCGGTAGGTTTACCTGTCGTGTATTTTTCTATAATTTTAGTAGAATTTGCATCAAAAGCTACTTCACCGCATTTCGAACATTTCAAACCTGTAAGATTTGGGATTACGATTCTTTCGCCAGCTAAGACGACTTCAAAAGTTAAATCATCAGCATAGTTCATTGTACTATTTCCACATGAAGGACACTCGATTTCTTTAACACCTTTCACTGGCGATTCTTTTCTGCCAGCGCTCCTCTTAGCTATCTCGATGGCTGTTTTGTCCATCATTTCCGGGGTTATGACGGGTATATTTTCTGGTATTTCCATTCTTTCTTTCTTGGTTTTCATTTATTTTATTCCTTTAATCTGTATTTTGCCTATTCTTCATCGAAGGCTGTTATCACAAGCACAAATTCATTATCGGGAGTTTCATGGATTTCGAACACAATGCGTATAAGCCTGATGGGACTTGTAAATTTTGACCACGATACATAGCGCCCCTCAATGCTTTTATCTGGTTTGTATAAACCGTATATAAGACCGTTTAGGATTTCATGCTCCGTAATGTTTGGATGATACTGTTTTATGTGGTTCCATGGTATAACACATTTTTCTTTATAAACCAGCTCCTGTACATGCAATTTCAATTCGTTCAAATCTCGGTACGACTTTTTTGAGGTATTTGAAATTCGTTTCATTTATTTCCTCTTTTATTTTTGCAGCTCCGAACATTATATATCACTCCATGTCGTTGTACTTTTTACGTACAATATACTTATAATTTACGTTTTGAATAATAAAGGTTACGGTCAATTACAAAATTATTTAATTTCACCATAGAGACCTTTATTACTCACAAAACCCAACATATCTCTGGTGACAAAATGCCATTCGTCAAAATAATCGACACAGTCGGCTCATCCCCTGAGAGCTGGGAACAGGCGGCAAAAAACGCAATAGAGGATGCGTCAAAACTTCCGATATTCAAGCAGAAAGGCAAGATCACAAAGGCTACTATCAAGGATTTTGATGTAAAGATCGAGGATAATAAGATAGCAGCTTACCTTTGCAGGGTAGAGATGTTCCTTGAGTGAAGGTTGAAAAATATATGCCTGAAATAAGCGACGACGAACTTGAGGCTATGCTTGAGCGGCGCCCTTCTGTGCGGGAAGCGAAGGTCGCAGACCATGAACTCATGGTCAAGGCGCTTGAGCATCCTGTGCGAAGGAAAATGATAAAAGCCATAGGGGTGTTCGGCAAAAAAAAGAGCGACCTGCAAAAAGAAGTGGGTACGAACGATGATATATTCAATTTCCAGACCGATTTCCTGATGAAAGGGAATTATATCAAGATCGAGGAGGACACTTACAGGCTTACGGACAGGGGGCTTGTGCTGTTATCCAATATCCCGAAATAATTTAAGTATATTTTCTGCAAGCGCCTCGCTTTTTTTGACAGATGTCATCATGGTATCGAACCTAATGGCTTCTACAGGGAACTCTTTTTCATTCGCAGTATCACTTTCATCAATTACCAGTGTATCAAGTATATCTCCATAACATTCAGCCACGCCCCTTGATGAGATGGGGAATCCGCTCGCTAACATCAATTTCCCCGCCGGGCCGCTGACAGGCGAATCCCCGATAATAGGACTGACCGCGATCACTTTTTTCCGGGATAATATTTTGCGCATACCTTTTAACGCAAGTATCGGCCCGATGCTTGTTATCGGATTGCTCGGCCCGATTATCACGTTTTCTTCAGCATCAAGAGCCTCAAGCACTTCTTCTGTGGGTTTTGCTCTTCCAATACTTTTAATGCGAACATCCAGTACATCGGGCTCACCGTGCGCGCCCACCCAGAAATCCTGGAAGTGCATAAGTCCCTGCGGCGTATTTATCATTGTATCCACTTTCTCATCGCACATGGGAAGAATCCGGGCTTTTATTCCCAGCGCCAAAGAAAGCTGCTCTGTGGCTTCTGTCAGTAGCATCCCATTTCGCATTAATGCCGTGCGGAATATATGGGCAGCACGGTCCATGTCACCTATCATTAGCTTTTCATCAAGACCCATTTTCTTTAAAGCCTGAAAAGTATGGAATGTATCGTTCTTAACTCCCCACCATTTCGTATCGTCCAGTTGCCCGGAAAAAAGGTATAATACGGTATCCACGTCAGGGGAGACAAGGTTTCCAGATATCATAATGTCTTCGGCAGTGTTCACTATTACAGTGATCTCCTCATCAGGCATCAGCAAACGAAGACCCCGCAGCAATTTCGGGGTGCCGGTCCCGCCTGATAGGACTATCATATCAAACACTCGTTTTTTCGAACATTTTCCCGCCCAGCCCTGTCATCGCAAGAGCGAATAATACAAGTACTGCAACGCACAGTTCGACCTGGATAGTGGAGTTGCCAAGCAGATACCAGCGGAGTGCTTCAACGCCGTATGTAAGGGGATTGGCATATACGAGGATGCTTAACCATGGAGGCAGTTTTGAGATCGGGAAAAACGCCCCGCTCAGAAGAACAAGAGGCATGGTCAGGAAGCTCATGACCATCTGGAATCCTTCATGGCTGTCGATCTTGGAAGCAAGCGCAATACCAAGGCCTATGAACCCTATCCCGGAGAGGAACATGACAACAATAGCCGCCAGTACGCCTAGGAAAGATACGTACTTCACGCCGATAAACCATGCAATGACCATTATCAAAACTCCCTGTATCAGGGATGTCGTGACTCCACCTACCGCTTTTCCGAGCGCGACAAAGAAACGGCTGACAGGTGCGATCAAAATCTCTTTAAGGAAACCGAACTCCCTATCCCATATGATAGATACGCCTCCGAGGAGCGAGGAAAATAAGATGGTCATGCCTATAAAGCCGGGGGCGAAAAAACCGATATTGACAGTGCCGCCTCCGCGGAACTGGAAAACAGAGCTGAAGCCGGTGCCTAAAATGACAAGGAAAAAGAGAGGGGTTGCAAGAGCCCCGATTATCCGGGACTTTGAGCGCCAGAACCTGAGCATCTCACGCAGCCACATGGTATAGACCGTGTTCATCGCCTTTTTCACCATTATTTCCTCCGCGTCTGGATCTTGTACCTGACCTGTTCAACTTCACTTACTTCTTTATCTCTTATAGCTTTGCCTGTGTGATGGAGAAATACATCATCCAGCGTGGGTTTGCGCAGACTGACCGAGCGGATGGGGATACCTGCATCCGAAGCAAGGGCAAGCACATGCGGTATCTGGCGCTCGCCTTCCCTTACAGTTATAAAAACCTCGTTCCCTTTCAGGGAAACTATACAGACGCATCCGTTATTCTTATAGACCTCGCTTAACCTCGTTGTATCCTCACGTCTTTCCGCCTCAAGGGTTATCACGTCCCCGCCGAGCATTTCTTTCAGGGCTTCAGGCGTATCAAGCGCGACGATCTCGCCATTATCGATTATAGCAATCCTGCCGCACAGGTGATCGGCCTCTTCCATATAATGTGTTGTAAGCACGATGGTCACGCCCTCCTCCTTGTTCAGCGTCCTTATGTATTCCCAGATATGGGTTCTCGTCTGTGGGTCAAGACCAAGTGTGGGTTCGTCAAGGAACAGGACATGAGGATGGTGCATGAGCCCCCGAGCTATCTCAAGGCGCCTCATCATGCCGCCTGAATAGGTCTTTACTATTGCATCCGCCCTGTCTGCCAGTTCGACAAGAGACAGCACCTCTGCTATCCTTTTTTTCCTGGTTTTGCTGTCCAGGCCGTAAAGCCTTCCGTGCAGGTCGAGGTTTTCCCTGCCAGTGAGGCGGTCATCAAGAGTGGTATCCTGGAATACCATGCCGATATTCTGCCTGACCTTCGAAGATTCCCTCCCGACATCAAAACCCCATACCTTTGCGCTTCCTGCCGTGGGTTCGATCATGGTGGACAGCATGCTTATCAGGGTCGTCTTCCCGGCGCCGTTGGGACCGAGAAGCCCGAAAAGCTCTCCTGTTCCGACTTCGATGCTGATATTATTTACAGCAGTAATGTCCCCGAATTTCTTGGTTATCCTGTCAGTCTCTATCGCAAAATCCATGTTATTTTATAGTCATATGAATGTTCAAGGATTATTAAGCTTCTCAATGTGCAATGGTTTACCTGGAAATTAGATTTATGTTACAATAGTACAGAAAAAGCCACCAGGTGTTCCGGTAGGCGCAGGTTACCAATAGTATCCTGAATTAGCGCTTCGCAAGTCTTTTATAGTTTCATATTTATACCAACCATAAGAGCATGTAAATAGTGGTGGTCTTGCTCGATAATCGCGTTTTACTGGCTATAACATTGGTGTGGGGAGGATGAAAATGGTTAAGAGTGAGGTACAGGGAGGGCGTGCCTTTGGAACAGTAGTTGGAATAACGACGCTGGTAATCGTGTTACTGCTTATAGGTGGCAGCGCTGCGATTATTCCAGCTTCCGATATAGCAGTTTACAATATTACTCCTCCTATCATCATAACAGTTCCTCAGTATAATGTATCAGTTTCAACATCACCGTCAGGTCTGAATCCTCAGCCTACGGGAGGAGGAACCTATAACAACGGAACAACAGCAACAGTAACAGCGCAACTTATTGCAGGATATATGTTCCAAAGATGGATTGAATATGTTGGAGATATCGAATTTCCTGTTAAGTCAATTGTTTCAACCAGCCCTTCCTATTCATTTAGTGTTACTGAAAATCGAGATTTGATAGCAGAATATTTACCTGCTTACACTGTATCAGTTTCAACGTTGCCATCCGGTTTGAATCCTCAACCTGCAGGCGCGGGTACTTATCCTGAAGGGCAGACAGCAACAGTGATAGCGCAACCTGTTACAGGATATACATTCCAAGGATGGACTGAGATTGGAGATCCCGTTTCTACCAGCGCTTCATATCAATTTAATGTTACTGGAAATACAAGCCTGGTGGCAGAATATTCAAAAAATCAGTATAACATATCGTTTTCAATATCGCCATCCGGTCTGAACCCCCAACCTACAGGTGGAGGGATATATTACTATGGGGATATTGCAACTGTAATAGCACAACCTGTTACAGGCTATACATTCCAGAGATGGACTGATAACGGAAAACAGCTTTCTACCGATGCGTCCTATTCGTTTACAGTTACTGGGAATCGAACGTTGACGGCAGAATATTCACAAAACCAGTATAACATATCAGTTTCAACATCGCCATCCGGTCTTAATCCTCAACCCACAGGTGAAGGAACATATGACAATGGGACAACAGCAACAGTAACAGCGCAGCCAGTTACAGGTTACATGTTCCAGAAGTGGACTGAAAACGGGAATATCGTTAATACCAGTGCTTCCTATACATTTACTGTTAATGGAAATAGAAGCCTGGCGGCAGAATATTCAAAAAATCAGTATAACATATCGGTTTCAACAACACCATCCGGTCTGAATCCTCAGCCCACAGGTGGAGGAACTTATTCCTATAATGATACGGCAACAATAACAGCACAATCTGTTATTGGTTATACATTCCACAGATGGACTGAAAATGGAAATCAGGTCTCTACCAACCTTAGATATTCTTTTAAATCTACTGGAAACCGAAACTTGGTGGCAGAATATTCGAAAGCAGCGGGACCGTCAATAACCGTAGGACAAAGCCCGGGCGTTAAAGGGACTGAGATAACTGCCGGGGAGACAAAAAACCCTTCAGTTCCGGCTAAGTCCGAAGTAAATGCAAAACCCCCTGTCTTAGGACTTATTATAGAAATGTTTGTCATTATTGCTGCGGCAGGTATTTTGAAATATCTGGTTGTGAGGACTCCGAAACTAAAAGTAGATGTCAAAAAATTGCTACAAATAAACATCGAAACAAGCGGAGGTGAAATCCTGGATAAACCTGAATTGCGGCAATACAAAGTTAATGTGGATGTAAAAGGAGGTATAGAGAAGTTATGAATGAGGATACAGAGCAAGATAAGCCTGTATATAGCAAGGAGCTTGCAGAGGAAATAACCAAAGCGATTAACAATCACGGAACAGATGATTTTTCCGAAGCTAAGGACTGGTGGACCAAAACCGGTCTGAGAGCGGAAGAAGCGGAGAAGAAACTGGTAAAAAAATTAGTTGAGATTTTATCCCAGTATCTTTCAGACGGCTTGCTGCAACTGACTATAGAGGAAGTAATGAACGAGAAAGAGTATAAAGATGCGGTCCAGGGTAAAAAGAACCATGCAGTGGTTGCGCATCTGGATAAGAAGCTGCCGACTTTTAATGCTTACGTGGAGTTCATTATAAGATCTGGGTTAATGGAAATAGCGAAGATCAGGTATGATTTCGAGGCAGAACCGGAGGTAGAAGTTAAAGATATAAAGTTAAAAATCCAGGGCAATAAGATCAAAAGCATATCTTTCGGCTCATTCATCGCGTCTATATCGTTATACCTTTTAAAAGATAAACTTCCTATAAAGATAAGTTCAATAGAAAGGAGCTTGAGCTTACCGGGAACGATAACTCTCTAAAAATGTGTCACGATGGTAAGCACTTCCAATAACCGAAGTCTTTATCAGTCATCATTCACATTGAGAGGTTACTATTTTTACTCCAGAGCGGGGTAGGGTAGTCAGGAAATCCCGACGGGCTCATAACCCGTAGATCCATGGTTCGAATCCATGCCCCGCTATCCGCGAATTTTGTTGTGCATCAGCGTAAAGTTTGCAATTAGACGCATAAAGTTTGCAATTGTAAGCACAAAGAGTCTGCAAATGAGACGCAAAAAGTCTGCAAATGAGACGCAAAAAGTCTGCAAATGAGACGCAAAAAGTCTGCAAATAGAATATTCCTATGTTTGCAGCTGCCATTTCATTGTATTTATTACCCCCTTCGACTTTGATATCACATGCTTTCGCAAAACCATAAAAATCGGTTCTGTCAAGTCTGCGGCTGATGGTACAGGCTGTCAAAAATCGTCTGATACAAGCTTCTGGTAGTGTTACATCATTAATGTTCGAACTTATTTTGACTGAAAGGGTCTTTTAACTACAAAGTATTATTATAGGTTAAAGGAATTATGATAGACCCAGAAACGGTATAAAATATAAGAAATCTTGTAACAAGTAAAGAAGACAATGGCTGGCGATGTAAGTCTTATGGAGAAGAGAAAAATCCACTTGCAGTCTTGATAGGCGAAAAGCATCATAAAGTCAAAATCGACGAAAAAATTTATGATATGACTGAAGATAGGGAACTTCAGAACACCATTATCGGATGGATTGAACCGGGATATGTTGTAAGTGAGCGGAGTGCGCAAGACATAAAACAACAAATATCGAAAACGAACACAAATATAAGTGAAAACTCTTGTTTTTTTGGTTTTATCGGTTGCGATGAGGAAAAACAAGGCAAGATTATAATTGAGTGTTCAAAAGTATGTACAAGACCTATCGCTGCGATACTTGGGGGTTCGCATGTAAGAGAAGAATCCAAAATTCATGAAACTCTGAATGAGGAACGCATTGCTGTTTTTCAGGGCGGTATTGAAAGTATCCAAAATTTTGGTTATATATGTATCTGGAATGAAAGGGACGTGGAGATGTTTCGAGAAAAAAAGGAAAAAGAATGAGAGTCATAATTTAATACGTGCTTGATTCTTGGCATTCTGTATTAGCGTCATCCATTTGTTATCCCCTTCTACTTTAATTCCGCAAGCTTCCGTAGGTGTTTTGCCTTTTAGGCTCTGGTGTGGTCTTATGTAGTTATGGAATATCTGGTATGAGACCTTCAACTTAAGGGTTTATCTTATGAAAATTCATACTCTATGAACTTAAAGAAAAAGTAATAGGTATTTCATAGAGTATGAATTTAGTAAAACAAGTAGTAAAATGGTTACAAGATAGAAATATCTTTTCCCGTGAGAGAAAAAGCAATGGGCAGAAAGCACAAGGAATGCTTCTTTACAATGCAGGTTTAAGTTATGAAAAAGCTGGAATGTTTGTAAATGCAAGTCATGAAGCAGTCAGGGAATGGTATCAAAAAGGAAAAGAATTATTCGAACAGTCAACTGAAATAAAAATAAGAAAGTGGATAGCTGTTGACGAAAAAGAGATTACAATAAATGGCACTACTATATTTATTTGGGGTGCTGTTGACCTGGATGATGAGAAGTCATAGCTACCTGGGTTTCTTTCGGGAGAAGTGGCCTTGAAGCTGCTGCTTTTCTCAAGAAAACAAGAGACACCTGCGATGGAAGATTGCCAAGAGTCTTCATAGATGGTGGTACCTGGTATCCATGGGCTCTTAACAAGACTGGATTCAAAAGATATACTGTTGTATGTTTTGGACGTAGAAGTGCTATTGAGCGGTTTTTTGGCGATTTCGAATGCAGGATAAGGAGGTTTTGGAATGGCTTCGTTGGAAACTATAACATAAAAAGTATGCAGCTATGGATAGAGGCACTTGCCGGGTTCAGAAATTGTATCAAAGATCCTGAAAGAGTCTTAAGTTGAAGGTCTCAAAGTTGATAGTCGCAAACTTTATGCAAACAAAATCCTATACTTTGCCCTCAATGACTCTTATCATTTCTTGTAAATCTCCTTCTTCTCTTCTCGCAATAAATATCCAATAATCAGTAGTTGTAGATCAAAAATGATAAAATCGCTATGTAGAGGTTGATTTACTTTGTAAAACAGCATTATTGTAATTTACAAAGTGAATTAAGCTACGCATAGCGATTTATTGAATTCGACTTTACAACTACTGATAATTGACCATTTTATCCACTCTATTGAATAGGTAGGTTGTATCGGATATTATAATTTATGGGATTTGTGCCATCTGTTTAAAAAGTCATGGTAATGTTAAAAAGTCAGTCTGAATTAGGACTTATTTAACAAAGCCTGATAGTATTTCAGATGAAACCCAAGCATGCATCAAGGCGACTTGTTTAAAATCGCTCCCTCTTTGAATGCCCTCCAAGCGTGAATATGAATCCTATAGTGGCCAAGTAGAAGAGAGAGGAGTATAACGCCTGTTAGCAGAGATGCTACCAGAACTGGGAAGAAATATTCATATTTACTTGTAATTGAATTTAGAATTGGATCCACAATTGGCTTGTTTCTCTCCATCGTTGTAACAACTAAAACAATAGTGAAACTAGTGATGAAAAAACCAAGCACTGTACCGACGTCCTGCAGGAATGCTTCTGCACGTTCTATTCTATTATCGCAGATTTCTATGAATTTCTTTATATCTATATCTCCAATATTGTTTGCTATAACTTCCTTAAAATAATCAAAATCGCCACTGAAACTGCACCACGCTAGTTTGATATATTTGTACGGATTCCAGCCAACTCTCAGCATCACTTCACACTCATTTACAAGTTCGTCGACCTTCATGCTTAATACCTCATAAATTGCTCAGTGCCTATGACATAAACAAAGTGTAAATATCACTTTAATAATATTAAATTTATCCATGAATTCACCAGGGCCAAAAACATAATTTATATATAATTGTTAGAGAAAACTTAATTATGTAATAACGGGATAGTATAAATAGAGGGTGAAAAAAATGGTCGAACTGGAAAACACGAAAGATCTAGCTGAGGAGGCTGAAAAAAATAACAAAAAACGAGAGGCTGCAGAAGCCGAAAGAGAAAGACAAAGGAATTATGCCAAAAAACTTTTAGACCAATCTAAGAGAGAAGAACCCTTACCAGTTCCAGATGAAATTAAAAACCATCAAAAAAAAGTTCCAGAAAAAATTCAGCAGCAGCTTGATAAATGGCACTCGAATTCGAATTGGCTTAGGCGTTTCCATATTCTTTTGGGTTTAATTGTCATTGTCTCGTCTGTAACAGTTGCAGCAAGATTAGTTGATGTTAACAGTAATTTTATGTCATGGGTTGCTTGGTTAGCAGCAGTCTCATCAACGCTTCTAACGTCTATGATGATTGAAACAAAATCAAATCATTATAGACAAGCTTGGAGATTATTATATACAGCCGTTTTGAGATTTGAAAACGAGGATGGTTTTACATATAAAGAATTGAATGATGCTTATGAGCAAGGTGAAAAAACTATAGGCGATGTTGAGGTAAAATTGCGATAATGACTTTTCCATGTCCTTATTACCTCAAACACTAATGAGATTTGCTCTAAATCGTCTCTTAATTCTTTAGGTAAGATTAACCACAGGTGCTGTCGGAAAACCATCATATGCATTCCATATTGTTTTTCTCAGTACAGCTCATATTCGGCCATAACATTACCAAATTTTGTAGCATAGATTTTTACAGTATATTTTGCAGTATATTCAAAATGTTTAAAAGCGGATAGTTGCAAACTTTATGCACATCAGTTGCAAACTTTGTGATTATTCCAAGAAAAGCTTAAATATGAATTTCAGCCCCAGTTGCAAACTTTGTGCAATCCCACAAATTTGATTGAAAGGCGATATATTTTAATACATCTTTGGCATGTAGGGTAGGGTTATGCCCAGGTGGCCTAGCTGGTTAGGGCGCCAGACTCATAGGGTAAATTTGAAGAGGCGCTTGTCTCCTGAGAAATCTGGAGGTCACGGGCTCGAATCCCGTCCTGGGCATGCTCAACAAATGTTTAATAAAAGCCGGAATGATGCATGTGAGTGATTCAGAGCTTTATTTCTTTTAATGTCTGGTATACCGGACCATCCGGCGTGAGTGTGCTTTTTTTGAAACTTATGGAACTGACGCTCATAGTGCCAAGATCAACATCTGCCAGCTTGTTGATTTTCTCAAGGAGAGCCGCTTTCTCACCCATTTGTTTTACGCGGGCAAGGGTAGCGTGGGGAGTGAACTGGCGGTCTCTTTCAAACCTGAACTGCGCAAGTACCCGCTCGATCTCCTTATGTAAGTTATCGAAATCTCCCTCTGCCCCGAGCCAGATAACCTTGATATAGGCAGGCTTCGGAAATACGCCTACCCCTTTTATTCTTGCTTCGAACGGCTTGCAATTGACCTGCGACAAAGCCGAGGCAACGGATTCAACCTTGTCTTCGGGTATGTCCCCGAGGAATTTCATGGTTATATGTACAATTTCGGGCTCTACAAGTTTTATGCCTGGAGATTTCAGTATGGAGCCTATTCTTTCTATCTCCGGTCTGAATTTCTCCGGTAATTCGACTGCGATGAATGTTCGTATCATATTTTAATTATCTAAGCGCTCTGTCTGCTTAAAAATTTGGGGCTCCGTCAGGGTGAATTTTGGTGTAATACTGGAAAAATCATTTAAACCGGAAAATACCAACTGATAATTGAGGAGCCATGACTGTTTCCTATCCTATCCATAAGTGTGACTTTTTTGGGCTCCTCTATCCCGTATCCTTTAATACGACGATATGTAAATAGAATGTATGAAAATAATACTTGTAGCTTTGTTGTTAATGGTTTCTTTTATCCCCGGCTGCCTGGAAACTAAACCCGGCAATACCACAGTTAACAGTTCAGTAACCCCTGAATATCCACCCGTCGTGGATATGGCTAAATCAGACCTTGCTAAAAGGTTGAACATATCTGAAGAGCAGATTCATTTCGTCAAACAGGAGAAAAAGGACTGGCCGGATACAAGCCTCGGCTTCCCCGAGGCAGGCAAGATGTACGCGCAGGTCGTAACCCCCGGTTTTGTGATTGTACTGGAAGCGGGCGGCAGGCAGTACGAGTACCACAGCGATTATAAGAGGGTGGCGGGACCGAAAGAGATACGGAAATGATGTCTCTGGAAAGTTAGGGGCATTCTATTACAAAAATTTAAATAATATGTTCTTTAAAATAAGCTATGATGGTAAACGCAAGTCTTAAAAAGGTGGTTATAAAGAATTTCAAGAGCCTTCATGATTGCGAAATCGATATCGGGAAATTGAATGTTATGGTGGGGGCGAACGCATCCGGCAAGTCGAACCTGGTTGAGGCTTTCAGGCTTTTGAAGAAGATTTACGTGGATGAAGATAGTTTCCCATTTTTGGAGTGGTGGGGTTATAACAATGTGGTGTGGCAGAGAAAAGAAGAGCTACCCATAATTATTGGGCTGCTTTTTGATATCGAAGGTTACGATGTCTATTTCGAGACAAACTTCACTGGAACTGGAGGAAAGTTTCAGATTTTGCGAGAATTATTAGATATTAAAGGTTATTTGAAATTTGAGAAAAAAGGGGAATGGATAGCGGCAAAACATGATGTGAAATTTATAGATGTTGTTATTGAAAAACCTCAAGAGTACAATATAAGCTCTGAAGAAAAAAAGATAATTGATAAGCAAAAAAATAATCTTGCAAAACAGATAAAAATTAGTGTGAGATCGGATACAAGACTTTTAGAAGTAATTCAAGAGTTTGCAGAGTTAAGAGAAATTATTATTCATGAAGATAAAATATCTTATGGAAAAATTGATGATTGGGAAATTCTGGCTCCAGTTATTTTTGGCAAAAAAGACGATTATTCTCAGCATATACCCATTTATGATATTGCTTCAGAAATTATACTTTCTTCACTAAATAAACTATTGATTTTGTACCCCCTCAATATTCGCTCGATGAAAAACCCTCAACCTCTTAGAAGAGAAGAAACTATCAAAGAAGACGGTAGCAATATCGCAAGCGTATATCACACCATTTATCTCAAAGAAGGTAAAATTCCGGAAGAAATTTACAATCCCTTTACAATGGTTTTCCCAAAAATTGACGTGCGACCACATATTACCGATGATGGCAGAGTTATGATAAAATTCTTTGAAGATGGTCTTGAACTTTCACCACCTAATACCTCGGACGGCTTCTATAAAATTTTAACTGTACTTGTAGCGATTTATTTAAAGCCGCCCCTGCTCATAATCGATGAGATTGAGAATTCCCTTCATCCATCGACATTGGAGCTTATTTTGGACACAATCAAAATAGGCGATACGCAGACAATAATCACAACGCATTCGCCAATTGTAGTTGATATGACCGAACTAAGTAATATTATCTTGGTCGAAAAAGAACAGGGAGAATCTAAATTTAAACGTATAAAAGACCCAGAAAAAATAAAAGAATTCTTAATAAAAAAGGGTATAACTTTTAGCGAGGGCTGGATTTACGGAGATCTATTTAAAACAGAACAACAGGCATGAACATAAAAATAATCTCCGAAGACGATTACGGAGGCGAATTTTTAAAAAACGTAATCGTGCAGCTTAACGATAAAAAGCTGGTTAGAAAAATAACCGTCACAGGCTCAAAGCCCATGCGTCCTTTATGTAATACAAAGCTCGACAGGATTTTGAAGGTCTTTGATGACACCTGCGACAAGATAATAATTATACTGGATTCTGATGAGCCTCAGAAACGTGAATATCGATATGCAAATATCAAACGTCATGTGCCAAAAGACATGAAAACTCCGGTGGAAATTATCCTGGCAGAATACGAAATTGAAGAATGGATATGTATCAGCAAAAGCTTAAAATGGCATTCAAAGCCATCCGAAGAACTTAAAATTAAATTCAAATATACAAAAAGCAGCCTTCCAAAATACGCAAGCGAATTGGACTTTGATATTCTTAGGAAAAAGAAGTGTAAATCCTTTATATCCTTTTTAAACGCTTTAAAGTCCTAATAAACAGCCCTAATACCCGGCATATCGCCCGCTTCCCTTTATGTGCCGTCCCATGACCAGCCCTGCCACGACCCCGGTCAGATGGGCACTGTGCGCTATCGCGTCTCCCGGGCTGACGACAAAGATATCAAGCAGAGCGAAAAATATCAATGCATAGGTTATTTTCATAGGGATGAAATATATGTATACCTGGATATCCGGAGCTAGGATGGTCAGGCACGCAAATATGCCGAACAGTGCGCCGCTGGCTCCTACGGCAGGCGCGGGGTACTGGAGGACAAAAACAGACCACAGCGAATAACCTATCGCTGCGATGATGCCTGAAAGGAAAAATACAACAAGGAATCTCTTTCCGCCGATCCTGCGCTCAAGTTCAGGTCCAAAGAAGAATAAAAACATCATATTGAATAAGAGATGTATCCCATTTGCATGCAGGAATATATGCGTCACAAGGGTCCACGGTCTGGAAGTAATCCCCAAGGGGTCAAGTTCCAGCGCAGCAGAGTACCCGGGGATGATGTATTCCAGAAAGAACGATATGATCGCTATCACAAGAATCATCAGCGAATAATTGCTTTTTATTACCGAGATTGCATTGTTCAACGACCTGAATGCAGGGCTCCTGCGCCTGGTTGGCGCTGATGAATCCGGCGCATAGTAATATTTTCCGCTCTCATGGACCTTTTTCTTGAACAATACAAGCCCCGTGCAACCATGCGATTCAGGCAGGCGGTGGTTATAACAGTATGAGTTGCCGCAAAATTTGCATGTGAACGGCATCGGGTCCCTGAAACCGCAGTACTCGCATTCTTTTGACATATAGCTGTTTAATTTATTCTCTTGTGAAATATAACAATATGCTCAAAGCAACGAATTCAAGCGCATCGGGTATTACCACGTATGCCGGATTGTATCCCAATAGATTGACTATCAGCGGATATTGCACCGGAGGCGGGTTTATAATGATCAAAAGCAGCAGAACAGCGCGTGAAAAGCTCTGGAGCAGGAGTGCGAGGGTGAATATTATCAATCCTAATGTGAAGTTAGATTTAATTTTTCTGTATATCTCGATATACGACACTAAAAGTACAAGCAGCAGAACTATATTCCCTGCGGTGACATAATAAGAAATCTCTGTTATCTGAATAGGATTACCTCCTGCTTATGTTATTTACCCTGTTTATCAATTTTTTCCCAAATCTGGTTGAATTCATCTATGTTCGCCTCCATGGCCTTAGAAATAAAATACATTGCACCGTATTTATCCCCCTCCATCGTTATTACTCCGTTTTTGACAAGGACATCGAGGTGATGCCTTATGGTCTTATAATCCATATTCAGCACCTCAGCTAATTGGTTCGCATTGTACGGCCTATCAATAAGGAGCTTCAGGACTAACGCCCGGGTTTGCCCTCCGCGTGTTCCTGCAATCAGATACCACAACAATTTTTTCAGAGATTATCCTCCTTACCCTGTTCAGGCTAAATGGACATGGTGATTATTATAACTTATGGTAAGAATTTTAAACCGGACCGCTATAACCTCTTACCTTAAAGCCTGCACAATATGCTTTAGCAAGCGCCTTGCATTCTTCGATATCCACAACCGGCAGCTCAACCACTGTGAACCGCAGCTCAATCCCGGCTTTTGAGATATCGCGGGCAAAATCAAGCATTTTTTTGTATGCATCTCTTAATTTCGGTCCGCATAATTTATTATACGTATCCTCATCCTGTGCGTTCAGGCTGACTGAAACAACTTTCATGCCTGCTTCTGCGAGTTCTTTTGCCACGTTCCTGCCGGGATACAGGAGCCTGGCATGACCTATGGTATCGAGCCGGGTCGGAACACCACGATCAGTAAGCCATCTTGTTATCTTGAGCACGTCATCCAGGCGCAGCAGCGGTTCACCCATACCTGTGAAGACCGCTTCTTTATATTTTGAAAGGTCGGCTTGCGAAAGCTCATTTATAATTTCAGAAAGCGACGGTTCCTTCGAAAGCCGGAGGTTATAACCGTACACACCGTCTGAATAACGCTTGATACAAAAAACACATTCGGCTGTGCATCTGTTTGTGATGTTGAGATAAAGGTTCCCGTGTGCTTCGTAGGTGATCGTATCTTTTCTGTTCATTTTCTTCATTATTATTACTTATTTAATACTTATTATTACTTTTCATTACCTTGTTGTTACTTCACATCCGTTCTCATTGATAATCACGGTATGCTCCGCCTGTGCAACGATCTCCCCGCCGGCTTCGCTCAGCTCGAAATATTTCCTTAATCCATTCATGTCTTCAACCTTTATTCCAGGAACCCATCTTTTTGCAAAGGGCAGGGTACCGAACCTGTCCATTATCTGCTGGTCTTCCCTTGTCCTGATCCTTCCGTTCACTGCAAAGATGTGCGGTTCCCCATATTTTATGTTACCCTTCCCGTATGTGGCAAAAGGTTCTATTGCAAAGACCATATCTTTTTTTATCTTCTGGCTGAGAAAGCTCCCGTAGTTCGGGATAGTAGCGCCTGCATGGAGCCTGTACTGCTCAAGGCTGTGCCCCGTCAGGTCCCTGACCGGATTGAAGCCGTGTTTTTTAATGGTATTTCCGATTATTTTCCCGATCGCTCTTGTTTCGGTGTTGTCTTTGATGGCGGCGATGGCATTCTCAAGCGCCTCCTCGCAGGCGTTTATTAACCTCCTGTGATTTCCTGTCCCGATCTCCACCGTACTTGCAGTATCCGCAATATAACCTTCAATGTGCACCCCTGTATCTATTTTTACGACATCTCCTTTACGGAAGCACCGCGAATCATCCTCAGGCGTGTAATGGGAAGCGATCTCATTGATGGAAATGTTGCAGGGGAAGGCAATATTTCCCCCCAGTTCCTTTATCCTGTTTTCAGCGTATTCCGCGACCTCAAGCAGCGAAACATTCTCTTTTATTTTGCACACAGCCTCATTTTTGACCCGGGCTGCTATTTTCCCCGCTTCTATGTAGTAGCTGTGGATTTCTTCATTCATTGTGCTCTCCGGGATGCAGGAGTAGCGGAAACTTCGGAATTTATTCCGAGGAAGGAGCGTACCCCGCCTTCCCAATACCATAAACTATTTACTTTTATGAATGGTAATATATGAATGTGGATAGGACAATTAAGTTTAAACTGGAATTGTCTGAGCAAGACAAAGAAACTCTCAGACAGACCATGACGCTCAGCAATCAAGTGTTTAATAAGATTGCTAAATACGGTTTTGAGAACCATACTTGCAGTAAGGTATCTATCCACCATGCTACTTACTACGATATCCGCGGAAAGTATCCTGAACTTCCGTGCTCGATCCTTCAGGGGATTAGAGATGTTGCCTGTGAAGCCCTTAAAGGAGTCGAATTTAAGAAACTCCCGAAGAGCAAGCAATATTCCGCTATCAGGTACAATAAAAGAGTTTGCAATATCAACCTTTCCAAGAAGGTTGTTACCCTTGCATCCACTAAAGGCAGGGTAAAAGCCGCTTTCCCGATCCCTGAATATTACAGGCAGTATCTTGATTGGGAACTCAGAACCTCTACACTCAGCTACAATAAACAGCAAAATACTTTTTACCTGCATGTAACTATCAGAAATCAATCTCCTGAACCTGTTGATGGAAACAAGATTCTTGGGATTGATAGGGGGATTATCAATATCGCGGTTACTTCCAACAACAAATTTTTTAACAGCAAACCCATCAAAAACGTGAGGGCAAAGTATACATACCTTAGAGCAAAACTTCAGGGCAAAGGCACACGTTCCGCTAAAAAACTTCTTCGGAAGGTTAGCGGAAAGGAAGAACGGTTTGTAACCTGGGTTAACCACAACATCTCCAAGGAAATTGCGGCTATGCCCTTTGATGTATTCGCTATTGAAGATTTGAACAGCATAAGAGTTCAGAGCAGGGTCAGAGGAATGGAGTTCACCAGAAAGCTTAACAACTGGAGCTTTTACCAGCTTGAGCAATTTTTGAGATACAAGGCTGAGGCTGCTGGCAAATCTGTTATAACCATTGACCCCCGCTATACCAGTCAGAAATGTTCTAACTGTGGACATATATACAAGGGTAACAGGAAAGGCAATTCTTTCCACTGCGTTAAATGCGGTTTTCAAATACATGCTGACCTCAATGCTGCCCGGAATATTGCCGATATCGGTAAATCTGGTATCGGTAGGCTGACTGTAAACCAGCCGTACATGACATGTGATGAAGTTGAAGCCCGTATGGAAATTGAGACTGAACATAGTTATAATGCTTCGCACTTAAGTGCGGAGTAGTTTACTCATCTTTCTCGCATAACTATTGCTGCTCCTGCCAATATAAGGGCACCGCCGAGCAGTACAGGTATTGTGATCCTTTCACCAAGGATGAGGACAGCTAAAATAACCGCGCTCACAGGTTCTATCAGACCAAGGATGCTGGCGCTTGATGCCTTTACCTTCTTCAGCCCGTTAAAATACAGCGATACAGCAAGAATGGTCGGGAATATCGCTAAAAGTATAAGATAGACAATATTTCCCAAGACTACCCCGGGAGGAACGATACCGACCGGAAGCAGGATAAGTACGGCAATTGCGAAACTCCAGAAAGCCTGGGTATAGCCCGTGTAACTCTGGCTGATATGTTTTGAGGTCAGTATCT
>CABMIB010000072.1 GCA_902386135.1 uncultured archaeon | reverse complement strand
CTCAAGAAATTCCCGCAATGGCTGGGCGGGCAGATAAGGGAATATCAGGTGTGGTATAACGAGGAAAGGCTGCACAGAGGAATTGGAATACAGCCGGCAAAGATCTATGAGGAGGTGTAACGTTGGAAAGTTGACTTAACACTTAACAAAAGCTCATATCTTATATACCATAAAAACATTTGAAAGCCCGAATGATTATGTACGCCAGCAGGATAAATTCATTACCGCCATACTTGTTCGCAGCTATCGACAAAGCCAGGCAGGAGTCTATCAAAAAGGGCGTCGATGTCATCAACCTGAGCATCGGCGACCCTGATTTGCCCACCCCGCCCCATATCGTTGAGGCTATGAAAAGATCTGTCAGCAACCCCGAGAGGCACCGCTATCCGTCGTACGAAGGGATGCTGGCTTTCAGGACCGCTGCTGCCGACTGGATTAAAAAGACCATGAAAGTAGACCTCAACCCCGATGATGAGGTTCTCACCCTGATAGGCTCAAAAGAGGGGATAGCCCATATCCCTCTTGCATTTTTAAACCCCGGCGAAGTCTCCCTCGTACCCGACCCTGCGTACCCGGTGTACAATATCGGGACTATCCTGGCAGACGGCAAACCTCATAAAATGCCGCTCCTTGCAGAGAACGATTTCCTTCCCGACCTTGACGCAATACCTGCAAGCGTAGCGAAAAAAGCGAAAATTATGTTCATCAACTATCCCAACAATCCTACCTCTGCAACAGCTTCCGTGAAGTTCTTTGAAGAGGTGGTGGACTTTGCGAACGAGAATGATATTCTTGTCATCCACGATAATGCTTATTCTGAGATGACCTACGATGGCTATAAAGCGCCGAGTTTCCTTGGTGTAAATGGTGCAAAAGAGATAGGGATCGAGATGCATTCCCTCTCAAAAACATATAATATGACGGGATGGCGGATTGGTTTTGCGATCGGGAACCGCGATATACTCAGTGGTCTCGGGAAGGTGAAGACGAACGTGGATTCGGGAGCGTTCGAGGCTGTCCAGGAAGCGGGTATTGCGGCGCTCGGCGGTCCCCAGGATTGTATCCGTGAGATGAACGGGGTATATAAGGAGAGGCGGGATGCCCTGCTGGCAGGGTTAAAGGAACTGGGACTTGAAGTAAAACCGCCAAAGGCCACGTTCTATGTATGGACCCGTGTTAAAGGAAGCTCGCTTGATTTCTCAAGGATGCTGCTTGAAAAGGCAGGGATCGTGGCAACGCCTGGCGTAGGGTTCGGTGAATACGGCGAGGGATACATAAGGTTCGCCCTGACACAGCCCGTGGACAGGATCAATGAAGCTGTTGAAAGAATGCGTAAACTGGGGATTTAAACATCATGAAAATTCATATTAGATCAATCGAATTCAGAAAAACCTATTTATGATAAGGTTAAAGTCATAAGGGAATATGCGTTTAAATAGAAACTCTTTTGTGTGCTTCGGGTATAGGGGTAGGTAATGGACATTGAAGAGCTTTTAATGGAGCGTGCAACACTGGTCTATTCTGAGCTTCCGGCTCTGCTTGATGATATCAAACCTCCCGAGCTCGGTGCCGCGGTAGCTTATGCCATTGCTTCAAAAGGAAAGAGGATACGCCCGGCTCTTGTCACGCTGGCAAGCGAGGCTGTGGGCGGAACTGCCGGGGAGGCAAGTTTTGCAGCCGCTTCAATTGAGCTGATACATTCGTCATCCCTGGTGCTGGACGATGTGATAGATAAATCGGAAAAAAGACGCGGCAGGGATACTATCCATAAATTGTGGGGCACGGACATGGCCCTTCTTACGGTCCAGATTCTTGCAGCCCTGTCGCTGAAGATAGCGGCGCGCGACCCGAGGCTCATACATGCCATAGCAGATTCATTGTTCTACATGGGAGAAGGGGAAGCCATGGAACTCGTTGATTTTGCAAAGGATAAAAAGGGTTATCTTGATCTTGCTTTCCGGAAAACCGGTTCGCTCTTCGGCTCTGCCGCCCAGGTAGGCGCGGTTGTGGGCGGGGGAAATGAGCAGCAGATAAAAGGCTTCACCGGCTTTGGCACCCATATCGGCATTGCATTCCAGATACGCGATGATATCCTGGATTGCATCTCCAGGGAAGAAGACATTGGCAAACCTGTTAAAAAAGACCTTTTCATGGGAAGACCATCGATCGTCATCCTGGATGCCTTGAATTCCGGCATCTCGATTGAGCGGATGATGAAATGCAACAACGGTGAGCTTATGCATCTTGTTTCGGAATCGATAGGTTACGCAGAGGATACGGCACGGGAAGAACTTGAACTGGCAAAAGGTCATATTGAGGAGCTTGATGAAAGCCCTGCAAAAAGAAAACTTATAGAACTGGGCGAATATATCATCAACCGCAGCAAATAATGCCCCGTATTTAAATACGGGGACTGATAACTATGGAAAAGGACAACAGCGGCTCTTTTTTTAATTATCTCCCCGAAGGGTGCCGCATGTGCTACAAGGGGGCGAAGATGGTTCTTTTTGTTACAGGGGTGTGCGGAAAGAATTGCTTTTACTGCCCTGTCTCTTATGAAAGACGCGAAAAAGACGTGATCTTCGCAAACGAGAAACGGGTTGAGAAGGATGACGATATAATTGAAGTAGCGTTCTTGATGGATGCCATGGGGACAAGCATCACAGGCGGCGAGCCTCTTCTGCGCCTTGACCGCGTGTTGCACTATATGAAACTACTGAAGTGCAGGTTCGGTGAATCCCACCATATCCACCTGTACACGGCTCTTGCGCCCAACAAGGCAGTGATTAGATCGTTAAGGAGCGCAGGATTAGATGAGATCAGGTTCCATCCGCCTCCTCACCTGTGGGCTGATATTGGTAAGACACATTACAGGGATTCCATCGTTACGGCGCATGAGCTTGGCATCCGGGTCGGGATTGAAATTCCATCCATACAGGCTGATTTCAGCGGTATTTTATCATTGCTGGAAGAAGTCGGAGGTTTCCTGAACCTGAACGAGCTTGAATTTTCGGAAACCAATGCTGTTGAACTTAAAAAACGCGGCTGCGTACCTGTAGATGACATTTCGTCAGGCGTCAGGGGAAGTAAAGAGGTAGCTGAGTTATTAAATGGCAAAAGGCTTCATTTCTGCTCTTCGCCGTTCAAGGATGCAGTGCAGCTCAGGGAGAGGCTCAAACGCATAGCAAAAAGAACAGCACGCGATTTTGATGAGATAACGGATGACGGTACGCTTGTCTACGGCGTCATCGAGGGAGACGGCCTGGGGCTTTTGAAAGATGCCGATGTCATGGAAGATATGTACTCAGTTCTGAATGAATCTATTGAGACAGCATGGTGGATAACCGAGGACCTGGCTGAAGAACTGAAAAAGGCAGGATGCAGAGTGGCGGTAATTGAGCGCTATCCCATGAAAAACGGAATGCTTGTTGAAAAGACTCCTCTTTAGGTATGTGTAAAGTAAACCTCTAAACGTTACACTTATCACCTCATTTCTGATTGAGAGTCTCAGGGGCAAAATTTATGCTAAGAACCACCCCTGAGCTGCGAAAGTCTTTCGCAGCATTACATAGGAAGGGGT
>CABMIB010000071.1 GCA_902386135.1 uncultured archaeon | reverse complement strand
TGGGAATCAAGGCAACAGACTCGTAGCCCACAGCATTGCACACATTGCGGGTCTTTCCCTTTTCCTCTTCCGAAACTGTCGCCAGAAACTTAGTGGTCCCATTAATATAGAAAGAGCCGTACTCCGTGTAAAATGAAAGACTAGGATCAGTCGTACCACGTACAACATTGATACACATACAATTGTCTGTTTTAATAGAGAGAGGGCTTTCCTTTTCATAGAATTCTTGGCTAAAGCCCAGATAAGCTGTATAAGGCATATTACCTGATTTCTCTAATAAGCGAATCCCGACAGCAGCGCAATTGGTCAGGTTTTTAGTTTCTTTGACAAACTCCTGGAGCATCGGGGTGATTTCACTGCGCTGGTTAGCGATTTCAAGAAAACGCCGTGACGCCCGCAGTTCAGCTTCCGCTCGCTTACGCTCGGTAATTTCTCTCTCAAGATCCTCTTTGGAAGCAGTGACGGTTTTTAGTTGAGCTGTCATCCGATTAAATGCGTGAGATAATTCGCCGAATTCATCGCCTTTTTTCTCTTCGATGGAGAAATCAAGGTTCCCGGAACCGATGATGCTTGTTCCTGCCTGCAGGTTCGATATCGATTTCAACGTGCGCCGGTAAATCAGGAAATAGTTGCTTAGGAGAAATACGCCAAATATTCCCAGCAGGGCAATGCTGAGCAGATAATTGGTGAGCTTCAGTTGGTCCTCTTCATCACGAATCTTTTGCGACAGGCGCGAAGCATCGGAGACTATCCCCTGGGTCTGAACGCCTATCCTGCTCCATGAGACCTGGATAAATGCCGGATCAAACGCGCTACTTTGCGTTTGAGATGAGGTCTCGATTTTCGATACTACATCAGTAAAGACTGCTTTCAGCCGCTGCTGATCTGCCTTGATGCTGTTGACAAGCGCCTGCTGATCCAGCCTGTCCACAGTCAGGTTTGACATATCGTCGGAAATAGAGGAATATTGTGACTCCCATAGATCGATTTGCTGGCTTTCATGGTACAGAAGAAAATCGTTCGATAAATAGCTGAACTCATTGGCTTTGAGCTCGATGTTTTTTACCAGCTCTTCCTGAGTATTCAGCCGCTCTACCTGCTGGTTTGTGGTAATCACCGATGCGGAGATGATAAGCAGGGCAATGCTGAAGAAGATCATGTTGATGATCAACTGTGTCCTGATTTTCATTGTTCCTCTTTCACCTGATATTCACCGCTTCCGGCTTTACTTTCTCCATGCCCTTCGTATAGATATAATCCCTGAAATAGGGTAAGGTCTTTTCGCTGGTGAGATTGTTATCGATCATCCACCGCCCTTCATCGTTCATGGCAATAAGGAGCGACTGGTCAAGCGTGAGCGATAACTGATAGTTAGGCCAGATAGTTGCCATATACGCATCAGTATAATTCATCCTTTTTTTTACGATAGCCTTTGCACTGTCCGGATGCTCTATTATATATTCCTCAGCCTGGTCAAGTGATTTCAGGAGCCTGTTAATAGATTCCGGATGACTGGTGATCCAATCGTTTCTGGAGGATATGACCCAATAACCTGGCTGGCTGCTTTGTGCTGGCCAGGTTACCTGATTATTGCCCAATCGCTCTTCAACCGGATCGAGATAGAAAATATTGGTTAGGATGGCATCGACGCTACCATTAGCAATGGCGTCCACATATTGTGACGGTTTGATATCGACCAAGTTTACGTCCTGAATGCTCATGCCATGCAGATTGAGGAATCTGCCAAGATAGAATTCCCCTTGGACCCCCCTGGTAAGACCAATCTTCTTTCCCTTAAGGTCTGAAACGTTTTCAATTCCCCTGTTTTTCCGGCCGACAAGAAATGCTTCCTGGTACTTCCCAATAATACTGATTATACTGATATTTTCTTTTTTAAACACCTCTGTGAGGACGGTGTACTCTGTTGTTACTGAAATGTCAATTTTATCGTCCTTCAAATCATTGATCACATCAAAAGATGTAATATAATTTTTTATAGTTACATTGAGGTCATTTCTGGCAAAAAAGCCCTGATCATCGGCAATATAGATTAATGCTGGCACAGCATTCGATGATGGATTCCCGATTGTGATCGACTCGGGTGTTCCTAAATAGGTTATCGAGGAACTCGTGAAATACCATGTGCCAAATCCTGCCAGTGCTATCACAGCGACAACAACTATTGCGACGACATTCTTTTTCATGATTTTACTCCTGGCTTGATTCTGGTATTCATAGTTCCTCGCTTCAACGTATAATATTCACCGATTCCGGTTTCACTTCCTCAAGGCCCTTTGTGTAGATGTAATTCCTGAAATTGGGTATCGTCTTCTCAGTGGTGAGGTTGTTATTGATCATCCATCGCCCTTCATCTTCCATGGCGATAATGAGCGACTGATCAAGCAAAAGAGAATATTGGTGTTTAGGCCAGATAGTTGCCATATATGCATCGTCGTGATTTATCCTTTTTTGTACGATCGCCTTTGCATCAGCCGGGTGATTGATGGTATACTGCTCCGCCTGGTCAATCGATCTCAGGAACCGGTTTATCGCCTCAGGATGACTGTAGATCCATTCATCCCTGGAAGCAATAACCGAATAGGCTGCTTGTTCGTTTTGCGCCGGCCAGATTACTATATTGCTACCCAATCGTTCTTCAACCGTATTGACATCTATACTCCAAACCATAACCGCGTCTACGCTACCATTTGTAAGGGCGTCCATAAGTTGTGCCAATTTGATATCCACGAGAGTTACATCCTGCAAGCTCATGCCATGCAGATTGAGGAATCTGCCGAGATAAAAATCTCCGATCCCACCCCGGGTAAGGCCGATCTTTTTTCCCTTAAGATCTGAAATATTTTCAATTCCCCGGTCTTTCCGGCCAGCAAGATATGTCGTCTGATACTTATCGATACTTCCAATCACGCTAATATTTTCTTTTTTAAATGCCTCTCCGACAATGGGGTACTCGGTTGATACTGAAATATCCGCTTCATCATTCTCCATCCCATAGACAGCAGTAAGTGCTGAATTATAATCCCGTATAGTTATATTGAGACCATTCCGGGCAAAAAAGTGCTGACCTTCGGCGATATAGATTAATGTAGCTAATTCAAGGGGCACAGTCCCGATGGTGATTGATTCAACCTTCCCTGCATAAGGTTTCTGGGAATTCAGGTAAGACCACGAACCAAAAACTATCGCCAAGATGACGACAATAGCGATAGGTATTAGCGCAAACCGCTTTAATGACTTTATGCTAATTTGTTTCATCTTACCACCCTACTCTTTGTGAGCCATATGAAGTGGTCTTGGGTTGGCTTTGGAGAATGGGTGAATCTCTCTTTAGCTCAAATGCAGCGGCCACCAGCCGGAATCGTTCCTCGCTCTCTCGCAAAGCCGCCTTCGCCTGCTTGCTTAGGGTTTCTGATTTTTTTGATTTCATTTTTTACCCCGCCATACGGCAGCAATGTTATCTGACTTATTTGCATCTAATGCGGTTCGGGTATCTCCCATTCCGGTTGTATATTCGAACATAGATGTCTGTCTATATACTTCGCCTGAACCTTATTTTATCAGTTAAATTTACTTTTGCAATATATTCAATCCCATCAATGAGGTGAAGCCGTATATTAACGTGATGGATGAATATATATTACTGATTAAATAATATTTATTCAGCAGTTCATAGGAAGACGAATTTTATTCCGGGTGTTTATTCGAAAATTCAATTAGTGACATATCGTAAGGATAACAACCGGCTCATAATAATTAAATGTCCCTCGCTGAGATTGAAAATGTCACGAAGGTTAATTTTTAGTTTAAATTTACGTTACTCATACCCCAGCGCATCTTCAATCCGGCTTATCTCAGGCCCGGTGGTCTCTTCCCCGGTCACATAGCCCTTGCTGTTCGCAAGGAGCCCTGAACCAACAAGAGGCGAGCCGAAATTGACAGTCCCTATATCCACAGGAAGATTGAACAGCCCCTCAATAACTGCTATCTCAGCAGCGGTGGCTTTCGGATGCACAAGAACACCTTTATTCGTGGCAAGCGCGGCCATGCCGACGGTCTTTAATCCCCCGATAGTACCTTTCCTGACCTCGACCCCGAGGGTTTTTTTGATTACAGTAACAATTTTGTCGGAGATATCTGGATGCACTAACGCGGCTGTATCATTGGCTAATATGAGGTTCCCGGCAGCATTCAATTCTCCGGATAATCTTGCAGCCTTAGTATGCTTCCTGAGCTTGCGCAGCTCTTTATCAAGAGCGAAACCGGCTACTATGATGCCATTTGCGTTCCCGCGCATGAGCGAACCCACAATAGTACTTCCGCCAACAGAAGAGCGGACCGCTGTCACGCCCAAGGAATTTTCTAGCTCTGTGATAGTCTCATCAGGAGCATCGTATGGGACAAAAACAAACTCCTCCGTGCATGTCGCAAACACCCCGAGCACAGAGGTTCCTGCAATATTTATCCTGCGTTTGATCTCTACTTTAAATTCCCCCGGTTATTCCTGGGCAAGCTCGGCCTGCACTCCGCCAGCCTCGAATTTGACAGCCCGCACGCGGATTTTCAAAGGCGGCTTCATGGAGCCTCTTTCCCAGAGCTTCTCGTTAACACTCGTATCTATCTTAACTTCGTCCGGGTCGGTCTTTAAATGTTTTGCAAGAAAGGCCCTTACCTTCCTTGCTGCGCTCTCGGCTCTCTTCCAGCGCGGGACTTTCCTTGCATCCGAAAGCGGGATAGTATAAATTCTTTCAATATCTGCCATATGATTCACCTTAAACATCCAGTGTGCTGCGTCTCCAGTGGCGTCTCTTCGGATGGGTCATCACATGCCTGTTGGTCTTCACGATAACCCATGCAGGGACGCGCTGGTTCTGGTTATGCGCTTTTGCCAGTCGTTTCTTCTTTCCTTTTGTCTTCTGTGTCATAAAAATCCACCGAATAATCTTGAACGGGATTATCCTTAAGGTATTGTAACGTTGATAAAGCTTTTGGAGAACCCTACGATTGTGTTAACTTAATAATAATGTTCGGCAACATATCTGGTAAACCATAAGCGTTCACCGCAAAGAACGCAAAGTTCGCAAAGAGTTTCTATTGCTGTCCTTTGCGTCCTTTGCGTTCTTTGCGGTGTTTTATATAGCTCATCTTTCTGACAAAACTCAGAAAGGTTGTTCAATCACCTTAAGTTAGCACTATCAAACCTACTGCGTTTTGATGTACTCATCCCTGAATTTTGAAACCTGCTCGCAGTTCCCGATAATAGCCAGCGTCATCCCTTCTTTCAGTATGATCGAAGGGTCGATATCTGTGGTAGTCTTTCCGTTCTCCTCTATCCCTATTACGGTGCACCCTATCCTGGAACGTATCCTTGCCTCGGCTATGCTTTTCCCGATGATCGGCGAACCCGGGGTCAACGTGTATCGCCCTACCTCCAGTCCTTCAAGCATCAGTATGGAATCCTCCTCATGCCCGAGGGCTATATGCGCCAGCATCTGGCCGGCGACGACAGAGAGGGACGCCACATAATCCGCCCCTGCCCTGTATATCTTGTCGATGGACTTCGTGGCGTTTGAGCGCGCGATAATCACGCAGCGCTGGTTTAAAGTCCTGGCAATAAGAGTTGTGAAAATAATATCGTCATCGTTGTTCAGCATTATGATAACTGTCGAGGCATTCCCGATGCCGGCACGTTTGAGCAGCTCCTCATCGGTAGCATCCCCGGCTACGTACTCAAAACCCCTGTCCTTGAGCTTGGCTTCATTCTTATCAACGACCACAAAACTTGCATGCGCCTTTTCAAATACCGCTGCTATGCTCTGACCGACATCGCCAAAACCGATCAGTATGAAATGTTTTTTCATTAGCATCACCGTGTCATACTCTTTAAAGCTTCAAGCTGTTTTTCAGTCCCGACTGCCAGCAGTATGGAATTTTCTTTTATTGTATCATCAGGCTGCGGGTTCAGTGATAACCTTCCGCCTGTCCAGAGCCCGACGATGTTCGCGCCTGTTCGCTGGCGTATCTTTACATCCGCCAGTTTTTTCCCGATGAGGATGCTGCCCGGGTGAATGGGAAGCTCCACGATATCTAGGTTCTCAAAGAACCTCGTAGCCCCGGCAAGATGGTCGGTAAGGGGGTCGATGGCTTTTCTTCCGATATACATCCCGAACAACGTTTTTGGCGATATCACACGGTCGGCTCCTGCATACTTCAGGTATCCTGCCCTCGCCACGCCCTCGACCATAGATATTACCTTTATATCGCACAGCTCCTTTGCGGTGAGGATTATACTGGCATTTTTCTCATCGCTCAGGTTCGCTATCAGCATTTTTGCATTCATGATATTTGAGTTCAGAAGTACGTTACTATCCGCCGCATCCCCGTGGACGCAAAGCACCTTCCTGGAAATAAGCTGGGTGATGTTTTTCTCGTTCTCATCGATGACCATAAAAGGAATCCTGTACTCACCAAGCTCCGCGATGAGGGTCTCAACAAGCTGGTTATAGCCGCAGATTATGATATGGTTCCTCATATCACCGCGGACTTTTGAAGGCAGTTCCTTTTTAATCCTTTGCTCAAGCCACGGAGTGATAACAATGGGGAAAAGAAGAGCGAATATCATGATTATGCCGGATAGCATGACAACGATAGTAAATAATTGCCCAATAGAGGTAGTGAAAAATATTTCCCCGAACCCTGTTGTAGTCATGGTCACGATCACCCAGTAAATTGCAGTCACGATCCCGAAATCCTTGTGTTCATACTTGTTCATCAGGTACAGGAAAATAAAACTGTACATCGAAATAAGGGCTGCAAAAATCAGTATATAGGTCAGAACAGGTTTGCTGATTCGAAGATTGAACATCCTGTTAACTATTGTATTTATGGCTGATAATATTAAGGGTATATATTTCTTAGAGAATTATTTATATTTGAATAGTATATTAGGTTTATATTATGGCTGAGCTGGTTTTTTTGCGGGATTTTGTTATTGTTTTTGGTGTGGCGATAGGCATTACTTTTATATTTCATCATCTTCGCATGGCGCCTGTTGTGGGTTATTTGATAGCTGGCGTGCTTCTCGGTCCTTCTGCCCTCGGCATTGTAAAGGATATGGGATTGATCGAGGTACTGGCAGAAGTGGGTATCATCCTGTTATTATTCCTGATCGGCATAGAGTTCTCACTTGATGAGTTCATCAGGGCTAACCGTACAGTGTTCGCGGGCGGTCTTCTCCAGGTTATATTGACAGCCGGGGCTGTCCTGATGATAGCGTTAGCCCTGGGGTTCTCATTTGAGAAAGGTGTATTCGCCGGCTTTTTAGTAGCTATGAGCAGCACCGCTATCGTGCTAAAGCTGCTCACCGACCGGGGCGAGATTGATTCCCCGAAGGGCCGCCTCTGTGCAGGCATCCTGATCCTCCAGGACCTGAGCGTTGTGGCAATAGTGCTGCTTATGCCGCTTCTTGCCGGAAAGTCGGGGTTATCTGCTGTCAATGTGGCGTTAAATGTTCTCTGGGCGCTGGTATTCGTCGGTATTGTAGTAGTGGTATCCAGGAATGTCGTTCCTTTGATGCTGTACCGTATAGTCAGGACGCACAG
Source organism: uncultured archaeon (assembly GCA_902386135.1). Taxonomy (GTDB): domain Archaea; phylum Halobacteriota; class Methanosarcinia; order Methanosarcinales; family Methanoperedenaceae; genus Methanoperedens. The sequence continues at coordinate 3,348 of CABMIB010000071.1, read as the reverse complement.
CCGGGAGTTATTCCTGATAAGCATCGTCTTGATCTGCTTCGGGACAGCATGGCTGACATCGCTTGTGGGTCTCTCGCTTGCGTTAGGCGCATTCCTCGCCGGTCTTGTGATATCCGAATCCGAATACGGGCACCAGGCTTTCAGCGATATCCTGCCGCTTAAGGATATATTTGGCATTCTTTTCTTTATCTCTATCGGCATGCTTCTTGATTTTGGCTCCGTGCTTCGCTATCCGGGCATTATACTCCTGGCAGTGCTTGGCATCATTGTGATCAAGTTCGCTATCGGTTCCCTTGTTCCTGTTGCGCTGGGTTATCCGCTCAAAATCGGCGTGCTTGTGGGAGTTGCGCTTTCCCAGATAGGCGAATTTTCTTTCGTGCTGTCTAAGGAAGGATTAAGCTCAGGATTGATCTCGGTCAATGAATACCAGGTGTTCCTTGCATCTTCGATAATTACTATGATGTTCACGCCGTTCATGATACAGGGAAGCGGCAGGCTCTCTGAGTACATCGAGCGGCTGCCGGTGCCGCATGCGCTCTTGCTGGGAGGAGCGCATGAGGAAGTTCCTGATAAAGCTGACCTGAAGAACCATGTTATCATCGTGGGGTTCGGCCTGAACGGCAGGAATGTCTCAAGGGTGCTCTCTTCATCGCATATCCCCTTTGTTGTACTTGAGTTGAATCCCGAGACCGTGAGGAGCGAGAAAAAACGCGGGGTTCCAATATCATACGGCGATGCCTCCAAAGAGCCGGTACTGGAATATACCAGTATTGCGACAGCGCGCTGCATGGTCGTGGCCATTTCCGATGCCTCTGCCACGCGAAGGATAGTAGAACTTGCACGGAGGCTTAACCCTTCCATATACATTATCGCCCGGACTCGTTATACAAGCGAGGTCAATCCCCTGTTTTCGCTGGGCGCGGATGATGTGATACCCGAAGAGTTTGAGACTTCGATCGAGATCTTCTCAAGGGTGCTGAACAGGTACTTCATTCCAATGGACGAGATTGAGAGCCATATCGGCGAAATCAGGAGAGACGGTTATGAGATGTTCCGGAATATGCAGCATAAGTACACCGTATATCCTGAGCTAAAACAACGACTGCCCGACGTCGAGATCGAGACCATCAGGATAGAAGAGGCGGCGCCTGTTGCTGGAAAGACGCTGGCTGAGCTTAATCTCAGGAAGAGCTATGGTTCGACAGTGCTGGCGGTCCAGCGCGGCAGGCAGACGATAACCAATCCGTCCGGCGATACTCAGTTACTGGCACAGGACATTGTTGTTCTTGTCGGCACAAGGGACAGTATCGTCTACACGAAGGCGCTGATCCTGCAGCCTGCTAAATTATAGTCATCCCCAAAACTTAATATGATTAATATAAAAAATTCTGTCAGCTTTATAAAATTATTCAAAACAAGATAATCAACCACAGAGAACACAGAGAGCACAAAGCGTTGTGGTTTTTGCTCTGTGTCCTCTGCGCACTCTGTGGTTTATGTCGGACAAACTGGGAACTCGAAATGCTTAATATCCCAAAATATAAATCCTATATCAGGGAGCGCATTAAAAGCATCAGAACGGGGTTGAACATATGGCAGAGAAGAAAAAGCCCGAGAAAGAGCACGTGGCCGGCGTTGGCGAAAAGGAGCAGCGCGAGTACGAGCACATCAAGGAGTCTGCGGAAGAATCAGGTCGTTACGGTGAACGGGCCGAGGAAGTGGCTGCGCGGACCGTGCTGAAGCATCATAAGGAGAAAGGTCATAAGAAGGGGGAGTAGCGGGCGTTTTGAGAACCTGGCATTTTCCAACCATAAAATGAAACTGCCCCTATAAAAAAGGCTTATCCTGAAGCAATCCTGATGATACATTTAAATATTGAGACAAAATAAACAGTAGATCCATGTTCAGTCCAGAAGATGTACTGTTGATTTTGATTGTGGCTTTCTTCCTGTTTGGGGCCAATAAACTTCCAGAAATGGCACGGTCTTTGGGTAAAGCAACCGGAGAATTCAAAAAAGCACAAATGGAATCTGAGAATGAAATAAAGCAATTGAACAAACCATTAAACGACAAAGATTCGAAGATTCGTAATTTAGCGATGGAAATGGGCATAAGTATAGAGAATAAAACGTCTGAACAGCTTATAGAGGAAATACATTCGAAAGTAAAATCTAATGAAGGCCCGAATGTTAAAATGACAGATAAATACCCGACTGCTTGAATATCGTATGTGCGGGCTGATTACAGTATATTTTCTACCAGTTTGAGTCCTGTGTTCAATGCTGTCTTAAATATATCATACGGGTTGTGGATACCAAGATAATGAACCATTATAGGTATAGCTACAAGAGTCCCAAGCATACTGCCAAAATTGGCAAGGCCTGCTACAAGTAAAATACGAAAGAGCCTGTTCTGCATTAATTCTTTTATTGTTTCAGTGTTCATTATATTTTTGAAATCTTCAGTCACAGGTGGGCGATAATGCGCTTCTACAATCCCGGCCAGCCACCCGACTGGTAGCCAGGGATGCAGGAATCCGGACCATGCAAGGCTAAAAGCAGTTAATATTGAAAGAGAATGTCCCCGCGCAATTATGACACCTGCAGCCGATAGTATTCCTTTGGTAATGAATAAAATTAAAAGCATGGTCAGAAGAGTATATAGTGAAACAGCCCCGGAATAAACAAGAAGAGCCAGTATTCCTATAACCATTATTGACAGTCCGACCGCTGTAGCCTTAAACCAGCTAAACCGCTTTTTCGGAAGAACCATTAGTTCCCCTGTTGGAGGTATTGATTCAGGAGCATCAAGATATTTCCGGATACCTTCACGGTGTCCCGCACCTACAACAGCTACAACCCTGCCTTCCCTGGATAAATCAAGCAGGTTTTTTGCCATAATAGCGTTTCTTTCATCCAGCAGAACAGAGGCAGCGGTCGGGGCGATCTTCCTTAACTCAGATACCAGCTGGCTGACAACATCTTCATCTGTTACTCTGTCCATATCGATATCTTCTGTACCGAAACCGAATGTTGCGCCAATGAGAGAACCGAACAGCCTCAGCTTCTCAAAAAAGGACATTTTATTCCAGAAGCGTGCAAGCGTGATCTGGATATCCCTGTCGATAAGTGCTATGCGTGCATTGTTTTTTTCGGCTTTTTCAATAGCAGACAGCATCTCGGCACCCGGCTTGACACCCTGCTCTTTACCGAACTTTTTCTGGACGTAAGCGAGAAGCCAGTGCATTAAAAAATGATAGAACTTGTTTCCGCTGAGCAGATCCTTAACATTTACTTCTTTGATTTCTTCTTCCCCTTTTAATGCTTTATACCTTCCCTTGCAGAGTTC
>CABMIB010000070.1 GCA_902386135.1 uncultured archaeon | reverse complement strand
ATCGCTTCGCCTGAGATGTGCCCCTTGACCTACGCGCCTGTGACGAGCAGGAAGCGTATATTGGGGTTGGAAATTACGTTTGCAACGATCTTTTCTATCCCGAGGTTCTCTGTTTTATGTGGTCCTGTAATCGCCGCGCCTGCAGCCAGCTGTCCCGCGCCTTTGACGTGGGAGCCGCATGTAGTCACAGCGACAGGGTTCTCAGGATTCCCGGATTCGTATTCTCCTTTAACAACAGGCCAGCCTGCTGCCGGTTTGACTTTATTTGCCATTTACACACCTCCCATCGTGAGGCTTGAGATCTTAAAAACGATCAGCAGTAAAAAGGCTATTATAAACCCTATCACTGCGCCGTAGAATGTGTTCGTGACAATTCCTGCATTATATGATGCATTCTCTCGGCCTGGGAACATATTTAACAGTGCGGCCTTGGGATCAAGCTGGTTCATCATATCTGTCACTATCTTATCCAGCTCATCAATTTGGGTATTTATGCCATCCAGCGAATACTCCACGACATCTTCCCGTTCTTCGGCGATTACACCTGTTGCAGGATTATATATCAAGTGAAGTTCTGGTGCAACTCGTACATGACTCATATTTATGCCTCCGTCTTTGGAATCAAGCCGGTTCCGACAACCGATGCAGCATCACTGTAGACCTCATCCCAGAATTTCTTGTAGAATATAACCCAGAGGATGATTCCAAGCGCCAGTGTAATAACTCCTGAAACTCCGAGTGTCATAAGAGCCGCAACACCCATTATTACCATTGTGATCGCTCCTGTCGAACCTGCAAGATACAGAAGCCTCTTCTGTTTCTCATCCGGTCCAAGGCATGCGTTGAACGGATGCAACATTGCCATTGCTCCCACCCAGAACACCGCAAGCATTACGCCAGTATCAAAAACCCTGGGAATAAGATTTCGGACGAAATCGTAATTTCCTCCAACGGCAGCGCTGTATCCTATAATGATTAAAGCGCCTGCTGCTGCTATTTCAGTCATGCAGCGTATCATAACAGGGATCTTCATTTTTATTACATGCTGGGCGAACCAGCCTATTACGAACCCGATTACTGAGGCTGTTATTAATGCAACAATAGGTCCTGCTATCGGCAATGGCTTTACTATTGCAAGACCGAACATGGCTGCAATGACGCCCATTCCAAGCGCTATCTGACCTATGGAAGGTACACCTGTACCGAGACCGTATTTCGCCACGCGCCTTACTGCTTCTGCGCCCCATATAACGGCACAGATTGCCCCAAGTGCTCCTGCTGTGGGGAAGTAAGGGGAAATATAAATTCCTATTAACCCTCCGATTATCCCGAATAACATCAGATTAGTCGGTGATATTTCTTTAATGTCGCTCATGGTGTCATTCCTCCCGCAATCAATATTGCCACAACACCGCAAAGCATACTCACTATAACGCTCGTGACCACGTCTTTCGGAACAACCCGCCTGAACTTGGGGTCATGAACTCCTTCAATCGTTCCGCCCACGCCGTAGGACGGGATGACGGAATTAACATAGAAAACACCCATTGTAAATACGCCAGCTACTGCGGCAGCGCTGGTCGCTGCAATCAACGGGGTGTAATAACCCATCAGGACAAAGTATATCAACCCTCCTCCTGCTCCGCCGAGCGCAGCGCCTACTACACCGCTAACAAAGCAGATTGTCGGGATGCCCTGCCCCTGGGTTCCTTTGGATATATAGGTATCCTGGCGCTGGCGTGTTATGGGGTCGCGTTTAACCTGCGCTGAGGCAAATGGTACTGCTACGCCGTATGCATATATTAAACCCCCGGCAAGCATGGTGCTTGCTAACATTATCGCAGAGCCCATGGCTCCTGCAGCCATTATCAATACCATTGAAGAAGCAGGCTCATGGGCGTACATGTAACTTGATGTTATCAAGCCTACTAATCCTGAGCCCGCCGCGAGCTCAACTGTTCCTGTGCCTATTCCCGTAGCCTGCGCCATTGCCGCCGGCGCGCCTCCTACAGGGATGAAGTGAACGGCAAGACAGATGAGTGTCCCGCTCAGTCCAATCAAAAGAATATCTATCAATGTTGTAGGATCAACAAGTGCAACCATTATGTAATGACCTCCTTTGTAATGTTAATGTGTGTGTGCAACGGCAACCGCCCCCTTTTCCTCTTTATCTTCTTTATACGGACCGTATGCATTCTTCACCTGGATCTCCACGAGCCTGTTCATGATCGTCATCACAGCCAGTATTATAACGCCCACAAGCATCGCAGTCCATGTATACCCCCAGATTGTTGTCGGCCAGCTTGAAAAGAACACCGTAAGACCAAGACCTATACCTGTTGCAGGTCCTCCGAATTTTGCGCAGAACCAGACGTTATCAAGGCTTGTCCTGAGCCCTGATTCAGCCTTCCTCACGATGCGCCCGGAGAGCGCCGTATTCAGACCGCAGCCGAACTCGCGGTTCTGGAATTCACGCTCGCCGCCATAATGCACATCACCCACCGAGGAACCGATGGCGCCGACAGATATCCCCCATATCAGTGCCAGGAACGGGATTGTGAACGGGTATCCGAGTATTACATACTGGATATACGCTATCGCCACAAGGCAGAAACAAACGATGAAATTATGCCCGATAATCGATGGCGTGGTATATCTCATAATATCCATGTACAGGGGCTGTTTGAACCTGGCCTGGCTCGCTACCCTGCCGGCATATGAGGTTGTTGCAAAAATTCCGTAAATGACCGCCGCGATGAGAGCGCCTATTACTATCGCCATCAATGGATAGAACCTGGCGTTCAAGAGCACGGTTGTCACCACACCGCCTGTAACGGCTGAAAGACCATTGCTTATCGGCTCACCTGAAATTGCTTTATTATATATTCTGTGCAGAAAATTCATCTGAGGAGCTAATTGTACCTGGGAGTTCGGATTGCTCTGGGAACCCACATCGGATTCTAAATCCTCAATGCATCCCGCAATAGTAGCAAGCGCTCCCATGAGTGCCAATATAGCCATACTCATGGTCAAATCTAATACCATTATTGTTTCCTCCTATATTGAACTGAGATCACAATTAAAACTAAATTGGAATAGTTTCTAACGGACTACATTATTATGCGTTATAAATGTTTCGAAATTGTAATTATTATAACTTTATAATACCTTCGCCAACTTGTGAGAGCCTATCATGAATCAGCATCAGATAGACCGATATGCTCATGTCAAGTTTTTTTTATCTCTCGGAACTTAATTTAGCATGAGCCCTTATAATATCATATTTCGTCAAAAGCCCGACAAGTTTTGTCTGGTCGTTATCATCCACTACCGGCAGCCTGCCAACCTTTCTGTCCAGAAGTTTCATAAGGGCATCTTCAAGTGATTCCTCAGGTACTGCCACTATTAGCTCCTTGGTCATTACATCCTTTACAGGGGTACTATCCCTCTTATCAGGAGGTACTTTCTCGGCATCCTCAAATGATATTATTCCTACAAGTTTTTTACCATCTACAACAGGGAAACCTGTGTAGCCGAATTTGTGGATCAAATCAAGTACCTCCCGGACGCTCCATGAAGGATTGACCATGATAACATTTGTAGTCATTGCATCTTTCACCTGCGCACTCTCAAGTATATCCACAGTCATTTCACGCCTGTGGGCAAGGGATGATGCACGGTTTTCTACCTGTTTTTCGTATATCGTCCATTTGCCGGCGAGTACGTAAGAAATAGTCGAAGCAACCATCATAGGAGCGAGCAGATTATGGTTCCCTGCCATCTCAGAAACCATTACAATCGCCGCTATCGGCACCTTTGCAGCACCCGCAAGCAGTGCACCCATCCCAACGAGTGCATAAGACCCCGGCTGGGTTACTATAGTCGGAAATACAAAAGCTATAATCTGCCCGAAAGCTCCGCCCACCATAGCCCCGATGACAAGGGAAGGAGCGAACACACCGCCGCTGCCTCCCGAACTTATGGTGAACGAAGTTGCGAGGATTTTTGTCAGGACAAGAACCATCATAAGGATTACCGACATCTTTACAATATCGCCGTTAATAGCTATCTGGGTCCAGCCATAACCGGTTCCTAAAACTTCAGGGAAAAATATCGCTGTAATCCCTACTAAAAGACCTCCGATTGCAGGTTTAAAATGAGGTTTGATTTTCAGAGGTTTGAATACTTTATCACGTAATCCGTAGAAGATTATTACAAACAATATTGCGGTAATAGCGCATAACATCCCGAGAATTCCATAAAATAGAAGTTCCTTCGGATCGGTGAAATTAAAACTTGGCGTTGTAAAGATGTGACCCCACCCAAAAAAAGACGAAAATATGGAGTAGGCTACTGTTGATGAGATAAATGCAGGCACGAGTCCTTCGGTTTCCATATCGCTTTTATAAAGCACTTCTATTGCGAAGATGGAACCACCAAGCGGTGCTTTGAATATGCTGCCTATACCCGCCGCGGTACCGCAGATGACCATTATTCTTCGGTCACGGTCACTTAATTTCAGGAACGAGGCAAACGTTGAACCGAAACCTGCGCCGATTTGGGCTATAGGCCCTTCCCTGCCTGCGCTCCCGCCGGAGCCGATGGTTATAATCGATGAAATGGCTTTGATAATCGGGATTCTTTTCCTGATGAAACCCCTTTTATTGTTATAAGCGTCAATAACAGCATCAGTGCCGTGCCCTTCGGCTTCGGGGGCATAAGTATAGATTATAATGCCTGCAAGTAATCCCCCGGCTGCCGGCAACAGGAAAAGAAGCCATCTCACGTTGGTTGCAGGCTGACTGAATATAGGAAACTCTCCGCCGGGCGAGGGAGGATAGAATCCGCCTATTCCTCCGAGAACGTAATATGTAACTGTCCTCAATCCCAGATAGAACAGGACGGCTCCAAAACCTGAAACTATACCTATCACAATACTGAATATCGTCCATCTCTGGATCTGTCTCAGGTTAAATTCTTTTAAAATCTCGTTTATTTTCAAGGTTAATTCATCAACTCGAGGTGCTAATAAAACTCATTGTACTTTAATTTCATGTTATGAAGTAACAGGATACGGTTCTATCTTGCAACACTCAGGGATTTCAATTTTTCCCTGAATGCCTTAAGCGATTCATTGTCGATAAGCGCATAAACAAAATCCCCAATTAGAAGCTGGAAATCGTTGCTCATATCATAGATTACCTCTTCTTTTCTGGATACCATCAGTATGGGGCAAATCCCCTTCAGGTCGCCGTACTTTATTCCCGAAGTGGTTATCTCAAATTCAGCGATATGCCTTGATTTGAGCCTGTCAGTAAGGAAAACGCCTGTGATTTCCTTGGAAATTGTAGAAATCGCAAGCATCTCTCCAAGTACATCGTGTACAGAAACCGCTATATCAGCACCTGATTCTCTGGCACCTTTCGCCAGTTCCCTCTTATTAATTATAGTAATTGTGCGGATTTCTTTATTGAGCTTTTTAGCACTCAGAACAGCCAGCATATTATCACAGTCCTCATCGAACGTTGAAATCAGAGCACAGGCTCTCTCCGCACCAGCCTGCCTGAGTGCTTCAAAGGCATGTATAATCGGAGCATGTATCGCTGGAATTCCCTGTGCTCTCAGAGCATCAATCTGGCTTGAATCCCTTACAATCACTATATACTCCAGTTCGAGCGCTTTTAGATTTTCTACTATATACTTTCCAAGAAATTTATAACCCATAACTATTACATGGTTTTTCATCCTCTTCGCCTTCTTTAAAGTAAGTTCCTCGATCAAAAACTCTTTTTTCACCGCAGCCGAAACTGTTCCCTGCACAACTGAGGCAGCGGAGCCTACGCTTACTATAAATATGATTATCAACCAGACTTTTTCCGATGCGGGCATAGTTACCAGGTTCGGTGCATAGATGCCTATGGTTGTTATGGTGGAAACCGAACCCAGAAGAGCAGTAAGAAAATCAAGTCCCTGATAATGCATGAATATCAGAGTCCCGAGACCAAACATCAAGCCGATAATCAAAAGCTGTATCCATATATGTTTAAGCACGGAGTACGGAGCGTAAATAAAAAAGTCCAGCGAATCCTCCAGTGAATTTATTAATTTGTTCGTCACGTGTAATTTCACCACCTTATCATTTCTTTGGTTGCAAGACAGTTATTTATGGAAATCGGTTCGCCCTATTTTTTATAGATGAACTCTATAAGCCTGTTGCCTTTGCAAGGGTAATCACTATCTGGAGGTCGGCAGTAGGCGAGGCGACTGAAATCATGGCTTTTCCTGTTGTCCAGACTACTGTATAATCTGGTTTTTGCTGTCCTTTTACTATGTCGAAGTATGTAATCTGCGTTGCATCATGTCCGTTTAAAGAGATTGGTGTGAAGGGATTGTACTTGGATTTAAATTCATTTTGTATCTGTTCCTTATACTGGGCTAAGAGAGCCTGCGGGTTGTTGTTTTCAATCACATTAATATACAGATCATTGCCGTTGTTTCTGTAAACACCTTCGGTAGCATTTATTGAAGAGCCGCCTATGTTTACAGGGGTTTCATGGCTGCCTAAATAAGTGAAGCTATCAGGTAAATTAGCTGTTGGGATTAAATCCGTGCTTGCAGCCGTATTTTCTCCTTTGCCCTGATTAAAAATGTATCCATAAATTAGAACTGGTGTAATAAGTAGAATTATCAACAATATAAATTTGTTTGACAATTATAATCACTTCTTGCATCTTCATGTTATAACCAACTAAAAAATGGATTCATTATTTTCATTTTATGAGAATGGTTTATACAATTTATAAGCCCGAGATGTATTAAAATGGCACTGTAAAGTCCTTGGTTGATGCAATTCCGTAACGATATGTTATGAGCAATATGAATATGCGTAGTTGATTCCCTCCGCCATGGCGGATTCATATTTTATCTATCCACCAAAGACTTGACAGCACCGATTGGTGGGCTTAACCGATAACTAATGGATAAGCGCAGCAATTTTAATGGCAGGTAAATATATCATAAACATCGTTCCCTTCCCAACTTCACTGTGGACATCTATAAATCCACCATGGCTTTTCACGATAGTAAAAACTGTCCAAAGGCCAAGACCTGTGCCTTTATCAGGCTCTTTTGTTGTGAAGAACGGTTCAAATATTCTGTCCATTATTTCAGGGGAAATACCGGTTCCAGTGTCTGAGATTATAATAAGAGTGTATGGACCATCTCTGTCGTTAATATTCATTTGTGCATAGTTCTTATCAATGAAAACATTTTCAGCGGAGATGCTTAAGACACCACCATCCGGCATAGCATCGCGAGCATTCACGCAAAGATTCATTAAAACCTGATGCAACTGTGTGGCATCTCCAGATATTGTCCACAGGTCTTTAGCTATATCGGTTCTTATTTTGATTGATCTCGGGAATGTTT
>CABMIB010000069.1 GCA_902386135.1 uncultured archaeon | reverse complement strand
GGCTAAGAAATGGCTGGCAATAAGGTACTGGGAAAATAAGAGTGGATTAAAGAAACAACTGATTACGGCATTTGAGGAGGGTATCACTATGGTTCCAATTTATGATTATTTGAGAACTTGACTATAGCTGTGGTTTTCCGCTCTGCTCTATGAGATGTATGGTTTGTTTTAGGATTTATTAGCACAAGGGCCATGACATCCATCTTTAAAAGCATTTTTTAATCTTGGATAAATCACACTATCCCAATTTTCATCCGAAGGTCCAAGAATCATATCTTTCCCGCATACTGAACAAGGAACTTTAAATCTGATTACATTCTCTATTTTTGTTCGGAGTATTTCATTTGCCTTTTCAAGTACTTTATTTTCTTCCAATAGCTCCAGTTTCTCTTCCTCGTTTTCAACTTTACCTCTAACAAAATCAGAGACCCACTTACTCACTGGTGAGTTTGTGTTTTTTACTATTTCTTCAAGTTTTTCTTTCTCTTCCTTTTTCAGTCTGAAAGATATGATAGGATTTTTTTCAAGATACCGGATTTGGGACGGGAATAACTTTGTTTTCTTTTTTGCCATGATGATTGTAATTTGTATGGTATATCATATAGATTACTATACAGATTTCTGTATAGATTACTTAGCTTTGTATTATATCAATAAAAGTTTCTGTTTTTCTAAATAAGGGTTGCAGAGCCGCAAAAGTCGGAGACTATTTCCATTAAATCCTGGGAAAAAGTTAAAAGAATCTGGTTGAGAGACAATATTTATTAATTATTCAGCCTCCTAACCATTGGTATTTCAGCCGGAGAATAGGGCCTGAAATAGCCTAAATTAGCCTAAGAGTGCTCTTCTTTTATTGATTGAAAAATCATATATTTTATTCAATACTCCTTAAGGAAGCTAAGATTCCCCAGATTAGATGCGGCTGAGATAGAAAGGTAATGAATATACCCTATTGCCTAGATATCAAGGTGTAAATTGCTTGAATATTATACCCCTAGCACTGATACTGGTTTTTGGGTATGCGTCTCTTTTGAATTATGGGCTGATGGATATGAGGGTATGCATGGGTAAGTGTGAGGGCGACTGTGCTTGTTGTAGTGATTAGAACGTCTGTAGGAAGGAAAAGGTGGATTAGATATTCACCTTTTCCTCAGGAGTCCAGTCGCACCTTTGCGAGCCACAAACAACGATTTTAAACCCATAATAAGCAAGACCATACCCATAATTCCCAATCCATCAAGTATATAGGGTGTTATGCTGTAGCCTCCTATATCTGCGGTTTTCTTTGGGTATAACTCCGCTATGGGTTCTGCTTCGAATTGATGCTCTGAATACCCTCCAGAGTAAGCAAAGGTGATATATCCTGTACTGTTGCTCTGATACGTTCCATAGACTGTACCATCAAGTTTAATCTGAATCGTTCTTCCCGTCGGAAAATCTCCTATTGTATGCATAGTGGTTACACCTAAGTTGGTACTGCTCTCATTCCATTTCCTGTAGTAGTCGCCTGAGGTGTTCCAAGCATATATTGTAACGTTAATTGAATTTGATGATGGAATAACTTTCATATTCACTTGCTGTAGATTATCAATCATCGTGCTTAAGGGAATGGAATTAATGATTAAGATATTTGCGCCATAAATTTGGTTTATCCATTTTGCAGTACCTTTGAAGACTTTCTGCGTGTTTTTCACTTTAAGTGTTCTGCTATTATTCAATCCAGCTCCCGTCCAGTTGAGTTTTATGGTTATAACGTCTAATGCTGGGTCGTAAGTGGCGTTAAAGATATTTACGTCTGCATTTACCATCGTTAGCTGTGGAAGAGAAGGATTATAGCCTGTATCTCCTGTAACTATTACAGTTTTCACTTCGCCTGCATCAAAACTAGGGAGTACAGCCAATGAGCCGTTGGCATATATCTGGTATAATCCGCCTATTTTAACCGAATAAACATTTTTTGCACTGGTTTTTATTGTTACACCGGTTATTGGCAGGTTGTTAGAGTTAGAGATGTTTAAAGTTACTGTTTTGTTGTCAGCAGACTGATTTAATATCTGGACATTTTCTAAGTTCAACATATAATCAAATATATTCTTGCTGTTATCAATCCATAACTCACCATTGTTCATCCTGGTTTCCATATATTGAAATCTCGCATCTGCTTCAGGTAGGATCTCTGCAAATCCGGAAGTGGTATTTATGTAATATGCCGGATATGAACCAGGAAGGTACATCCAATGAATATACGGTATTGCCAGTTCCTCTCTTGAAATTAAAGCGGATATATTCCTCTCATCCCAGTATGTTTTGAATCCCGCATTGTTATAATTCCAGGATTTGCTCGAATCCCTGCCATAAATATACAACTGTTTGGAACGTGTGATATCACCAACTCTGTCGCTTAAATGAGGTAATTCAGATGGATTGGCAAAAGCAAACTGACCCATAAATAACATACCGTCTGGCCATACATACTTCATTGTTGTAACATTTTCAAGATAGTCAATAATATAATATGTGCTATTACTCTTGATCGAACCCCAACAAGAAATATCTACCATGTTGACGCTACAATTTTTTCCCTCTTCGTGGTCTGTCCAACTATAGAGAGGATAGTATTGTTGGAACAGGTCCAATCCCTCCTTGGTAAAAGTTCCGTTAGACCCATCACTACCTGTAGTATGGGTTGCGATCTCGTAGCCAAAACCATACAATTTGTCTATAGCTGCTTTTAACTTGGCGTTTCGAGTTCCTGAAGTAAAGATTGTCTCTGTAAACTTCAAGTTGTGTCCTTTTAGCCCTTTTGTCCCATATTCTGGCGAGGAAGTGTTACTCGTTCCAAAGAAAACAGCATTTACTCCATCTGGCGTCATACTATCCGCGTCACCTACAATCGCCATAGCGCCCCGATAAGCCCGATTCCATCTATGTTTCGTTACAAGGAATGGGGGCTCCGATTTGACAAATTCCAGCACAACTGTGGCTTTTACTTTACCTGTTCTATTTGTGGTTGTGTACAATTTATTAGTACCCGTTAAGTCTCCGGTATCATTAAGGTAACTAACATAAGAGTGTAATGAAGGTTCACGTATATAGGCTGCATAACCGCCACTTTCACGCCACATGCTCTCAATGTTGGAAGCACCATTCATATCACCGTACATGAATAATTTTTCAGCAGTACTGCTAAAACCCAGTTTACCGATACGAGGCGAATACTTCGAGGATTTTGCAGGACCGGTTATAAAAGTGTTGTTCTGACCCCAAAGCTGATCCTCATATGGAGTAATATTGAATAATCTAGGTTCATCAACATATATTGAAACATTATTAGCAGTCAGGTCGCAATCTTTGATAAAGAATGCATATTTATTTACTGTATCGGATGTGAATCCGGAAGAACCCGTTATTCCGCTGGTTGTGAACTGCCAAACATATTCCGTCCACTTCCCACCCGGGAATTTTATGTAACCTTCATATTTATAGTTGTTCCCTGTTCTGTTATAAACAAGCGTTGCCATTTTCACATCTGTTGTAGGATAAACCCACAATTTTATTGTATTAGAGCCTTTATTATTAATGCCTGCTCGCTTCTCAAATTTGGATATAGTTGAGCAATTTCCGGTGGTTTTATTTATAGTTAATTTCATTGATTCCTGTTTATTTGAGATATTGAAATCATTGTAAGCAGGATCATTAAACAAGGCCACCTTTTCACTGCTTATTTTTTTCGGAGAAGCATAGTCAAGTTCGACATTTTCAGTGACCATTCCACTCCTATTTGAAAATGTATAAACAACACTAAAATTAACGCCAGACGATGTTGAATTTACCATCAAAGTTGCTTTTTCACTATTATTAATCAGATTTATTGAAATTGGAACACTGTCGTCATTTCTTATCTTGGTACCATTCTTGTCTACAATTTCAATACGCCCAAATGTGCGTAAATATGTTCCAGTGTTATCGTAAAAGTCAATTAATCCTGTGGTATTGCTTACTATTGCATTATATAAACTTGAATTAAAATAATAATTCCTTGAATCACTCCATGCCCAGTCCGCACGTGCCACAGTTGCATTCATAAAGGGAAATAATAGCAAAAATAAATAAAAAATATAGGAATACTTTATTTGAGTGTTCATGAACCTACCTTCGTAATGAGAGCGAGCAAGTAACAAAGCACCGCCGCTTTGGGCAAGCACATTCTATAGCGGTCTCTCTTATCCCGTTTCCTCCAGCTTAAGGAGCGATTTTCCATTATTTGTCTTCGTTTTTCGTTCATGTTAACCCTCTATCGATGAATTTGAATAGCTGCAAGTGCTTGTAACCAAGCGTATTCAGGATTTCCAGAGCTTTATTAAATCAGATAATTTATCTGGCATTAACCCCTGCTTTTTTGCAAAGTAGATTGCAGTTGGGATCAAAGTCAGGAGAAGGATCGCTATGGTGGAGTTAATAAGCGTGATTTTAACACCGAGGAGGTAATTCAGATAAAAGATTACTAAAGGTATTATGGCTATGGAAAGACCAAATGACAGCGCAATGCGCTCGATTGCATCGATTTCATCTTTTGCAAAGAACACGAAACTCCATGCAAATCCCGGAATGAACAAAACAAAAAATGAGCCAAAAATTATTCGCAGTACCTCTATTAGATCCATTTTTAGTATCCCTCTTGTTTAATTGAGTATATCGTTGTCCTCAAGCATCAGGAAAGATAATAACACAATCAATATCCCGCTTATGATAGATATTGGATAGGAAATGAAGCCCATATAATTTATTTTAGACCAGATGATTATCATTCCCAGTATCCCTATACCGGCTGTGGTTATATATTCTTTTTTAGTAGCCCCTGTAATTTCGCTGGTTTTAGTTCTATCGCTGTATAACGATATAATCCCAAAAATGAACACAATGACCATCAAGTAGTTGAGGTTTAAATGTCTTGTTACGCTGTTGTTCCATATATTATCTATAAGTAACAGGAGCAGGAACGTAAGAAGCAGTGAATTGAACAATCCAGAACAAAGTTCTGATAAATATGAAATTGTTTTGTTGTTCAGCACATTAAATCTCCTGTTTATGAGATATCCTGAGGTAACGGCGGAGATGGATGAAAAAGCCACTAATATCAAATTGAGATTAGACCTGGGATTTTCACTGGTTTTCGCCTGCTCCGGGGGTGTTGCAGTTATGTCAGGTTGTTTATATTCTTCTGACAGGCTTGCCTGTTTTGCATCCGGCATTGGCTCAGCCTGCGATGCTATATCCGCCTGCGCCTGTGATGCTAAAGCCTGGTCTAAAGATATGCCTCCTGAAATGGCAAACAGCGCCGAAAGGTCACTGGCGTTTGCCGAATAATACGCGAACTTCCCATCGCTGCCAGTTACGTATGTTGGAATGACATCCCAGGAACCGTCATGGAACTCTAACAATGCAACCGAGGTATTATTGATATTATTATTGGTCATCCACGAACGATTTACCCTGAAATAAACTGTTGCGTTCTTCAGGTTGTCTTCATCTATCGACATCGAGAAATATTTGTATACCCTGCCGTCCGGGACGACGATGACATCATCCGGCTTGTTTTTGAGTTCCTTCAGGCTGACTTTAACCTGGTCAATGAGCCCTGAAGCATCAAGACTGATGGATGTTATATCAAAATCAGGGAAGGTAAGCGTCATATTGTTCCCCGGGAAATACGGGGCAAGCGTATAGCTTGATTCCCTGGCGATATTCGAACTGTTCGTTACTGCAGATGGTGAAGTGACCTTGCGTTCAAGATAGAAAGTCCCGCTATCATCCACCACCAGGTCAAGATACGAATCGAACAACGTTTTCCTTGTACTTTTCTCGATCTTAACAGTGCTGTCCCGCGTGACCACGATATCGGGAAGCCCATCGTTGTTAACATCGGATAAAGTTAATGTTTCATCGTTCACAGATGCCCCGCTCTTTATTACGGTCATATTTTCATCGTAAAGCTCTATATCCGAAAGCTTCACGACGCTTGTATTGGCCCCATGGAAAACATCGGTGATTTTAGCCTGGAAAATCGCAACGTCCTTTCCTTTTAAGGAGATGTTATAAAACATCGTACTGCCCTTAGAAATGATCTGCCTGCTAACAGGCTTGTTCAAACTGGAGAGTTCCAGTACTGCGAATTTTCCCTCGCTATCTACATCTCTCAAAGCCAGCGTGTATGTTCCGCCCACCTGCCATTCTCTATTAAGCAGCAGGGTTTTGTTATCTATATCTGATACTTTCTTTGATAACGTCATCTCAGGGAGAGTTTCATCCATGACTTTATAGAACTCCCCGCGATATCCTATATTCCCCTGCGTCTGGACAGCAACGTACTTCAGGCGGTCCTTGTTAAGATTATTCGTTCCACTGTTATTAATGATCAGATATTCCCATGTGTTGTTCTCAGCGGGGTTAAAGTAAAAGATATTGGGCGCCGACCATGTATCTAGGGTGTAGTCCGTCCATGGACTTTTCGGGGAGCGGACATAGTATTCTTTTGCAGGCTGGTTTTTAAAGAAATACAGACCGGTAGAAGGGTTGGAAGAAGGCACAATTACATAATCTACCTTATTTTTCTTCAGCCAATCCATGCTGTTCTGCAGCGGAAGTATTTTAGCCGATGAAGTACTGAAGTACGAGTCGCTTGAGAAGGAGAAGTAGCTGTTTGCAGTTATTATGACATCGCCTTTTGGAACCTCTATTTTATAAAGTTCGTTGCTTGGGGGAAGGTCGATGTAAAATGGTGTATTGACTGCCGAGATTTTAATGGATTGTGAATAGCTATCACTAGTTACATTCACTACTTGGAGGCCTTCGGTATGGTATGTATAAAATCTTAATCCATCGCCTTTTACAGCTTTTGTGTACAGATTAAACTTTGTAGCATTAGTATATAGTATGCCTGCAAGGTAGGGATTCTGAACCACTATGTTGCCGTTACTAAGTTCAAGCCTTCTTATCAGGAAATCTGCTCCGTACCCACCAGTCATAGTGACTTTATACACGCCCTCATCAAGGATAGCTTCAAGGTTCCCGGTCTGCCAATATCCTCGATGACCATTGTTTCCTAAGTTCCCATCGTCTGGAATTGTTATACTTTTCACTAATCTGTTTGAAGAGGAGTAAAGCTTTATATCAAGAGCATCCGAGCCGTTGTACCAGTTGAGATCCTGTTTTGCCACGGATAAGCTCAGGTTCCCTTTGGTGTAAATATAAAAAGTATGATCTCCTCTGAGTTCGCTTATGATTGAATTTGAATCCTTATAAGTGGCAGCGGACTTTGTATTAATCCCAACAGGTACGCTAGCAGCTATTATGGAGCCCTCGGGCGGTGAACTCAAAAAAGAGGAAACCGGTATCGTAAAGTTATTGTTTATGGAATATATCCTGAAATTGCCGTCATCCCCTGCGAGATTGAACCTTCCAAGAGATTCATAGAATGGGACATAAGCAGGATATGTTCGTAAAGTGAGAAAGCCACCCAGTACAGGCGTTACTCCTTCATCAGGCAGGTCGATAGTTTTATCTTTGAGTGAATAAACTATATCGACATACCCATTCCCATCTATATCCTTAAGATTTATTTCATAATCTCCAAAAGAGTCACCGTTCCTTATTATTTTAGCATCTCTCAGACATGTACCTGTAATAACTGCACTGTTATTCCCGAATATACCTGTGAGTGTTGTACGGAAAATCTCGACTTCTTTTCCATCTGTAGTGATGTTATATGAAAAGATTTTATTCCGGTTCACAGCGCTGGTTTCGAGTATATCATTATTTCTCTTCAAGGAAAAAACGGCGCCATCTTCACCTACATCAACAAGTTTCAGGGTGTACCCATTCTTTAATATAAGTTCTTTACCAAGATAAATCTGTAAACTGTCATCGGTATTATATATCTCGCTGGTTAATACAGCCTCTCCGGTATTTATGCTGGTAATGTTATACCTTCTGGAAAATAAGTCAATCTGGCTATTCTGGTAGTTCATTCCTGCATAATAGAAATTGCTGCCGGTTAAATAATAGCCATTCGAGGTATCGATATAAATCCTCTCATAATCAGTCAGGAGGCTTGGAGAATTTGTTGTATTTATGATGCACGGCGCGCTCCCGAAGCTCGCGGGGCAAACCGGCGTTCTGATTTCACCTGCAGCAGATGCACCAACGAACAGTAGCAAGCTTACCAACATTACAAATCTGATTTTCATACTACCTCTCCATATAGATCTTAATCCAATCGACAGGTATTGAATAGTTGTACTTGCTGAGATGCGGCGCGCTTATAACATAGTTTAATGTATTATTTTCTATATAAGCGTCTGAAAGATTAAATTCAGTGGTGGCAATAGTCCAGTTGCTATCTTTAACTTCATGGTTGTTGGGAACAATAATATAGTCCACTTTATTTATTTTAAGCCAGTCTACACTCTCCTGCAGGGGGAGTATTTTAATTGTCTGAGGGGTAAAATATGAATCTTTTGAGAAAGAGAAATAGCTATCTGAATTTATTACGATATCGCCGTTTGGAACTTCTATTTGATAAAGCTCATTGCTTGAAGGAAGGTCTATGTAATGCCAGTTTTCAACTGTAGTAATGTTAAGCAATTTCGTATAATTACCATTGGTTATGTTTATAGTTTGAAGACCTTCATTATGGTATGTCATAAATCCCATCCTGTTTTCTTTCGCAGTTCTTGTGTACAGAATAAATCTTGTAGCATTAGTATAAAGTATGCCGGCGAGGAAAGGGTTCTGCACTACAATGTTGCCATTATTAAGCTCAATACTCCGAATAAGAATATCGCCCCCACCTGTCATAGTAACTTTATAAATGCCTTCCTCAACGACTGATTCAAGTGTACCATTCTGCAGATGCCCTCTGCTGCTATCTTTCCCCAGGTTGCTATCATCTGAAATCGTTATGTTTTTTATCAATTTGTTTGAAGAGGAGTAAAGCTTTATATCAAGAGCATCTGAGCCGCTGTACCAATTGAGATCCTGCTTTTTCACGGAAAGGCTCAGGTTTCCCTTAGTGTAAATATAGAAAGTATGATCTCCTCTGAGTTCGCTTAGGCTGGAGCTGGATTTCCTGTATGTGATATCAGGTCTAGTATTTATTTCGACAGGGGCGTCTGTAACTATCGTAGAACCTCCAGGAGGAGAACTGAGAAAAGATGAGATTGGAGTTGTAATATTACCTTTCAGCGAATATATCCTGACACTGCCATCCTCTCCCGTTAGATTAAACGTTTCAAGAGATGCATAGAACGGATTATAAAGAGTATTCCATGTGTAGCTCCATTCCTTTTTAATTTTCATCCCAACTTTCAAGTCATAGCCCTGCGGTATTGTGTCTATAAATTTCATTTCAACTTTTACTTTGCTGAAATTTTGTTTAACCGGGCTGCTAAAGTAAACAAGGTCTTTTTCGATAAGTATGTAAGTGACATTATCTTTACTTAGCGGGTCTGATAGCCTTTCAAAAGGTCCCAGAAGCACAGCATCTCCCTCGCCATTCAGCGCTCCCATATCTATAGTATAGACAGTTGAGTTTGATACTGATGGAATGGGGGAGTTATCAGGCAACATAGGAGCATATAGATTAAGATATAAAATATAAAGTATTGCTATAAATGGAATAATGTATATAATAATTCGCATATCCACCAGTTCTTATCATATTGATTATCATTAGCATCATTACTAAAGAATAACTTATCTATAGTTTTTACCAATTTTTATGGTTTAATATTGTTTATTTTAGTTTTTAGTGATTTTAAAGTGTTTTAATAAACAGAATCGCACCGAAATTAATTTACTTATTTCCATCGTAGCTATAAACTACGGAATCTTTCATCGAAATTTTGGTGAAAGACGAATTATTAAATTTTTCAAGATTCATCCAGTTAAACTTGTTAAATGAATAAAATATATAAACCTGTGCATCATGTTTTTTTAGGAAGTCCTCCGCTTTAGAGGGGTCGCCTGTTGCTAAAAACTCTAACCATTTATCCCTGCCGTTGTTGTCCCATTCGAACAGCCCTGGAGCCAGAACTCTCCTTTTACCCCATGCAAGCGCCCAGGGGGCGTCATAGCTGGTTGCAAGGATATATGCATCGCCTTCCGTATTCCCGGACAGCCACTCCAGGGATTCTATCTGGTTTTCACTCATCAGCGGCTTTATTTCGCGGGCTTTCTGCAGGGTAACGACCCCGCCTGAGATAACAAGCAGGCAAATGAAAATAATCCCGGCGGCCCGGGGTATTCTCCAGCAGGCTAAAAACGTGTATGTTATTCCGGCGGATGCCAGTATTAATAAAACCATATCAAAGTTTATGATCAGGCGATTGAAGAAGAAGAGCTTAAAGACCACAATCACCCCATTGATTATGAAGTAGAATAACAGGGGATTCCACATTTTCCTGTGAATAAGATAAATAGCCCCGATGATGCCGAAAGGAAGGTACGCCAGGGATACCCACTCATACTGCCCGAAGTCAAAGAAAGTGCCTCCCCCGGCAGGCTCGCCCTGGATACTCTGGATAGCTGAGTTTGAGACCCCCGATGCTATTGGAAGATATATCTCTATCCTGGGCAGCCAGAAAGGGGCTATCAGGATTGCGGTTAGAGCAGTAGAATAGACGAGCTTTATATCGCGGTTTTTCAGAAAATAACCTGTTAAAACAAGAGAAAATATCAGGAACTCAGGCCTGTGATATATCCCGAGGGCAGCGAACATGATCGCAATCAGCACATATCTCTTTTTCTCAAGAACGTAGAGGGCGAACAATAAAAAGAAGAGACCAAGGATGTTCCTCAGGTACATAAATGTGAACGCTGTGAACTGGGTGTATGAAACTGCATAAAGGGCGCAGGCAAGCAGGGCTATCTTTTCATCAAAAATCCTCTTCGTCAAAATAAATACCGGCAGGACAAGAAGAGCAGAGAGGAAGGGAAGAAGATACATGAGCGCCTGCAATGAATCGATACCTGTAAAAATATGCAGTGTATCAAAAAGGACAAAAAATCCCTGCTCATGCATTTGTTTTATCCATAAGGGCAGGGAAACCTCGGGAATGCCGGGAAGGGTATTCAGGTACAGGTCGATGGCATACTTATAATACCCGGGGTCATAGCCGAGGGGAATAGAGTTTTCGGCATAGGGTATCAGGCGAACTGCTATGATAAAAACAAATATGATTGTTATCGAGAGATATAAATAAACAGGTTTTATACGCACATCGGGTATATACGGGTTTTTAAGGTCAACGAGCAGCGGGAGCGCGAATACAGGCAGAAGGTATCCAAAAAGAATAAAATTCAAAAAATAGGCGGGCAATAGCCCCATCTCTTTCAGGAACATGGCAATAACAAAGAGAACAGACAACTGCAAGTAAGAGTATAGGAATATTCTTTTAATGTTGTGGAAGCCAGGTTCTTTATTCAAATTTTGGAGAGCCGCAGCCAGTTTTTCTTTAATCATACCATCATTTTATCCGGATTTACCTGGGAAGTCGTTTCAGCCATATATTTCGAATTATAATAATGCCAACTATTAATAAAGTCACTGCCAGTGGAGCCAGATTCTCAGACCAAATGATTCCCAGCGTGTAAGGTTTCCATGAGAAGGGCCAGAGGAACATATAACCAACAGGACCCTGCAACGAGTCCAACAGGAAATGGGACGCTATGCCTGCGCTAATCAGCATAACTGATTTCCTGTAATCATATGCAAAAATAGGCGCAATAGTTACAGCAACGAGCAGAGCGACAAGAGGCGTATGGAATATATCAAATCCCACAAGCTCATCAGGCGGAAGCACGTACCTAAAAAAAACGGTAAATTTAGTAAGCAGGTCGGGCAGCAGCCCGCCGAGCACTACCAGGCTTTTCTTTTCGGCTTTTAAACCGTATGCCAGGAAATAAGCGGCAACAGCATGTGTTATCCAGTCAGGCATATATCCTCCTGATTATCCTGTCCCTGTGCATCAAGAGCAGCAGAAATACAAGCCCTATGGGTGAGACATACATCCTCAAGAAGTAGTTTTCATGGATATGTATCTCGCGCGCCTCGACATATCCTTTTGACTTCAGATATGACGTCCCGACCACTGTTATTATATCCCCACCTTTGAGTTCTCCGCCCGGCGCATCTGCAAGTGAGACCTCTACTTTGCTCTTTTTATCCCAGTCGCTCACGATAATGCTATTTTCTTTCACTTCTTCAAGGGGGATTGTGCTTAGGATTATCTCTTTGCCTTCGTAATAATCCGTGTTCCTTTCAAGTTTGGCGATACTGGTGTCTTTTCTTAAAATAGATGGAACGGTACCGATGGCGTATATTACTAATAAAATTATTAAAAGCAGGGATAAAAGAGGGATAAACCGGCTGGCGCATCTCATTGGTGTTCCTCACTTATGCATTCGGAGATCTTGCAGTAATTTATCCCGGAAATATCAAATTCAATCAGGTTGCGTTGAGGATGTTCATATAGCCTTTCAATATTTATTAAATAGATCCCTCCTTCGAAAGCGCTTTGCGCTGCCAGTCTCCTGAATCATACCGACGCCACACAGAGTATAATAATTGTTATGATACAAAAGTAAGATATATAAGGTTATCGTACATTACCAGCGGAAGGATTTAGTTGCATAAAATTTGAGGCGCAACTGTCGAAATGGTTTATGGTGCTGAGGTATGTTATAAAAATGGCTGTAAAAATGATAATTAACAATGTTTATTATACAGGTTTAATTATTTTCAGCTTTATTCTTCAGCAAAAAATAACGATCAAACCTCAACTGGAGCATAATGTTTGATAACAGAAAGATAAATATCAATCTTCAAAATTTAATTATTTTTTCGTCTCTTTCTGTCGTACTAGTCGCATGGATTGGAAGTTTGCTGGCGGTTTTGGGGGCTTTCAAATTATTAATTCCGATTCTGCTTATTATTGCGTGTTCTTTTTGCATTCTGGCTCTAGCTTTAAAAACAAAGCTGGAATTTGATATCTCCAGAAATGAAATAATCCTGGTGTTTTCTGTGATTTTACTCGCTACTGCAAATGGATATTTCTACCATGAGTCAATCGAGCATGGGAGAGACCATGGGCCGTATGTATCTTCTGCAATAAACATTGCAAAAACTGGATATTTTGAGGCTAAAGAAGAGTATATGCATACATATCCCAGCTATTTTATACGCGCTGGAAAGATAATTTCTATGCCATATCCTGCTTATTCATCATTTCTTGCTGTTATGTATTCTCTTTTTGGAATATACGGGATATTCTGGAGCAATACAATATTTTTCCTATTATTTCTACTAATAATGTATTTGATAGGAATTGAATTTGGACATAAAAAAATAGGGATAATATTTATTATGCTTTTCTTAACGCATTATTTGACTATCTGGTTTACAAGAAGGACAAATAATGAGACTTTTTTTATGTTCTTGCTGTGGTTAGCAGTTTATTTGTTCTTAAAGGGCTACACATCAAAGGAGAAAAGCTTTTTTTATCTATCTCTATTCCCATTGAGCATCATTCCCATAGTTAGATTAGAAGGATTTTTATATTACATATCTTTCTCATTGGCATTCCTGTTTTTCATTTTAAGAGAGGGAAAAGTCAGAGTTAAAAATATCTCGCAGTTTTTTATTATACTTATTTTCCTCTCGATGCCATTATATATATCTGATTTTACGCGCGAGACGATACTGAATACATTGCCTGTCATAAGATCGCAATCTCAGCAAGCCTTAGCAACATCCGAGACCCAGACTGGGGCCTGGTGGGAGGTTTTCAATCAAAATATACACAGGTTTACATTTGATATGTTCACTTATTATCTGCTTACTCCTTTGTTTATAATCCTTATAATATATATATTAAGGCGCCGTTATAATTTCGGTTTCATTTTAATATTAATTTTAATATCTCCAGCTTTCTACTTTCTGATAAATCCCTCAATTTCACCAGACCAACCATGGTTCATGAGAAGATTCTGGCCCCATATAGTTGTTCTTTTGTTTTTTGTTCCTTCAATAATTTTAGGAAACATGAGATTGGAGGATAATAGAACTAAATTAATATTTGGTATTGGCTTAATACTTCTACTCTCTGGTAATTTAATATATAGCAGTAGGATAATTACTTTCTCAGAAGACCGGGGACTAGTTGAGCAATTAAATAATTTAGATAAAAAATTACCCGAAAATACTTGCATCATTGGTACTCAGTATATACCAAGCAGATTTTTAATACCAATGCATTTTCTATTTGATAGATGCTTTATTAACGATCGGATTGAACAGGATAACTGGAGAAAAATAACAATAGACGAACTTGCAAGGTTTGTTCCAGAAGATAAAGATATAATTATTGTATCTCTAAGCAAAGAACTACCAAAAGAAGAGATGAAATATTATTTCAATAATTTTGACCTAAAGTATATTAGTAATTTTACGATTAAAGTACCGAGGATTGATTTAACTGCTGATTTTCTTGGATACCAAAAACCAATACCTGCAGATATACGTACTGGAAAAACCAAGATTACCTACGAATGGATCGAAGAGATGAGCAGAGGTACTCCACCAACGAATATCAGTATAAATTCATTTGAATTTTTTATTTTTGGAGTATACAGAGAGAATAATAAATTAGAATTATTCAGAAAAAATATTTTTCTTCTGGATGGATGGGAAAGGAGAGGAGAATACTTAACTTGTGTATCTGATGAATGCTCTTTCAGGTCTCTTATCTGGAATAATAGCATAATTCTAAATGTCTCGTACACAGAAAATTCGACAGGTAATTTTACTTTTTATAACAACGAATCAAAATCTAAAGTAAATATACCTCTCAGTAACTCTTCTTTATCTCTTTTAGTTTCCCCAAGAAAAATGGAGAATAGATTCACTGTAAGCAAAGGGGTTTTAATTAAAAACATCTCAGCCCGCTATGCAAAAGAGGAGACTTTAAAGAATTACTAGGGATTATATGAGCGAATCTACCTCCAAGAAAATCATCAGAAATACTGCCTATAATTATGTAGGATTTTTAATTCTTGTTTCTATACAATTCTTTTCGACTCCATATATTGTTCGTGCCTTGGGAAAAGATGCTTATGGCGTATATGCACTTATTTCTGTTTTTATAGGTTACGTAGGTTTACTTGAGCTGGGAATTGGAGCATCAATAATCAAGTACGTGTCCGAATATTATGTTGAGAATAGATATGATAAGATTAACCATCTGGTGAGCACGGCTTTTGTTCTTTTTCTTGGTTTGGGGTTTGTAGGGGCTTTAATTATTCTAGTATTTAGGGAATTTTTTGCCACATCTTTATTCAAAGTTCCCTCTTATTTAACAGATGATACGATATTTGTTTTTACTGTTGCAGGAATTGCATTTTTCTTTACTTTTATTTTCGGAGTCTTTATTAATGTTCTTGTTGGGCTTCAAAGGATGGACATAACAAATAAAATCTCAACATTATTCGGGGTTTTAAATATCGCCGGGATAGTCGCACTTCTCTGGTCTGGCTATGGTTTAAAAGAAATAGTGATTTTAAGTTCTGCAAACGGCATCATCGGAGTTTTGATAAGTGCATATATATCGAAAAGAATCCTGCGGGAACTCAGCCTTATTCCAAGGTTTTTTGATAGGAGCTATGTTAAGGACATAATGCAGTTCAGCTTCTATATCTTTATTACCAAAGTAACGGTTTTAATCTACCAGAATTTTGGCAAGCTTATATTGGGAATTCTTCTACCAATAAAATATGTAACGATCTATACAATTGGAGCAATGCTTTCAGGCTTCATTTATCGTCTGTCGGGATTGGCAGTTGCGCCTGTAATGCCAGCCTCTTCGGAGTTGATCGCAAAAAAAGATACAGAATCAATAAAAGAGCTTTTCCTGAGAGGAACTAAATATGTAACAATAATAAATATTCCGGCTATTGTTTTTTTGGGGATATTTGCTGAAGAGATAATAAGGTTCTGGATGGGTGAAGGGTTTGAAGAAAGTGTACTTATTTTTAGGATTTTACTTATAGGACTGCTAATAGAGACTTTACAGCATGTGGGCGGTAATATGCTGCCAGGGGTGGGCAAGCCGAAACTTAGCGCATATTATGCTGTTGGAAATGCGATTCTCATGGTACTTTTAACTATTATTTTTGTAAAAGAGTTCGGTCCAATTGGTGCTGCCTTAGGAGTAACAATCAGCCAGTTGATAGTACTTTCTCTCTTTATTCCACATCTTTGCAAAATATTCAAGGCCAGTATATATAACTTTTTCAATGTTGCAATAAAAAAATCCATCTTTGCAGGTATTTTAGCTGGCTTATCCGTGATAATATTACAAAATCTGAATATTGTCGATGGTTGGATGGGTCTTATTTTTTATGGAATTGTTTTTATACTATTCTATCTCATATCGGTTTTAATTTTTGTTTTAGATGAAAAAGATGCGCGGCTTGTAGCGGTCATTTCCCAAATAAAAATATTAGTTTCTATTAAAAGGTACATAAGCAGCTTGAAAATATATGTTTTGAGCTTTTTTAAATTTACTTACAACAACGGAAAAAAATAAAGCTGATAGCAGGATAAAAAATTTCTTAATTTTTTTGGGAAACGGGAATTTTTTGTTTTTATCCGTAGATGTCCCGATCGGGTTAACATTTGTCTCGGCTCTTGTTTTTTTGAAATTTAGTGCGATAGTATTAGTAAATATATTCTGAAGTCTATAGGATATATCAACTAACCTGAAAAATGACGCTGGATAGAACTTCAAATGTGTGAAATCTTCTTTATTAAGAAAAATTCTAAGCACATTTTTAGACCACCTTGTAAAATGATGTGGCGGGTAATCCAAATGATCGAATTCTGGTAACAGTCGCTCTCCGTTAGGAACAGAGCCAGCTATATACCCTTCATCCTTTAACAAGGATTTTATGGAAGTCAGGAATTTATCGAGGTTATCCTGGTGCTCTAGTACCTCGAAGAAAGTTATAACGTCAAACTTGAGGTTTTCACTATGCGCGTAATCTATGAAATTTTCCAAGCTCATTTGATAAACATTCTTTAATCCTCTTTTCTTAGTCGCGGCTTCTATACTTTTACCATCAAAATCTATTCCCCATACTTCAAAACCGATTCTTTGGGCATGTTCCAGAAATACACCATCAGCGCATCCGACATCTAAGAGACGTCCTTTTTTCAAAGGAAAATAAGTAAAAAATGGTATACACCATTCTGAAAGTTTCTTGTCACCCATGTGGTAATCATCGTAAGTATCAAACATTTCTTTTTCATAAAGTTCTGCTACAATTCCCATTGGGTCCCAAAAATATAATTGGCATTTAAAACAATGATAAAGCTTGTATTCTTTATCATTAATACTTGAAAAGTAGCTCTGTACGAAGCTATTTTCATTTGTTTGAGTTTTACATAACGGACAAACTATCATTTCATAACCTCTAAGGATCATCTCTTTATAACCATTTTATAGATTTTTGTTATATCTTCGTAATGCTTCTCGGGCGAATACTCATTTAATATAATTTCTCTTGCAGTCTTCCCGAGTTTTTCGGTTAAATTCCGGTCAGATATTATTTTGATTACCTTTTTAGCAATATCCTCTGGGTTTCTGGGCTCTGTCAAGTAACCCGTCTCTCCATTACATATCAGTTCAGGTATTCCCCCGATGTTAGAACCTATAACAGGTCTGCCTGAAGCCATTGCTTCATAAATAACCATAGGGCTGTTCTCTATCCATATAGAGGGTACGACAATAACATTTGCCCTCTGATAAAGTTCTTTAACTTTTTCACCAGATACTTTCCCTTGAAACAACACATGATCCCTTATTCCCAGTTGTCTTGCCCTCTCCTCTAGACATTGCCTAAGTGTGCCACTGCCAGCAATGTTAAGCTTGGCATCAGGAAATTCTTTCAGAACACATGGAAACGCTTCGATTAAATAACGAACTCCTTTATTATTTTCTAAACTCCCAATATACAAGATATTTCCAGTTTCAAAAGCTGAAGCGCCAACACAATATTTATTTGGATTAATAAAATTCGGTAAATGCACAACTTTGTTAAACCCATGCTCTTCCATCTTTTTCTTTAATATTTTGCTAGGCGTTATGAATAATGCGACGGAGCTTTTTTCTAGTTCACTTACTATCTTATTGGCAGGCTTTATAAGTGTATAATGCCTATTTGATATACAACCAGCTTCTACACATTCTCTACCTAAGCTACCTTCACAGATTTCGAAATCAGGTTTGATGCACCTGGAAGTCGGGCATATCATACCAAAATCATGAACGGTTTTAATGATAGGGATTTTCAGATTTTTAATGCTAGAATAAACAGAACTAGGATATTTATAATTATTATGAATATGAATAATGGAAGGATTTGTCTTATTTATCCAATCTCTTAATTTATCTTCAATTGTTGTATCAATATAGTAATTTCCAAAAATCTGAATGTATTGATACTTTGTAGCAATTTTTTGAAAACTTAGCGGGATTTTAACTTTCTCTTCTGCATCAAAACAATTAAGCTTTGTTATAAGTTTTCTCAATAACCAAGCCGAAATATCTTTAAAATTTTCTGACTCATAAAGCATTTTTTTTGCGGTTGTCTCTAGGGCAACAAAAACATCAGTTGATTTAATCTCCTTTTTTCCCATTGAAAATATGTATGTATTATTCTTGTTTTCCTTAAGTAACTGGTACAAATCTAATAAATAAGTCTCAGCTCCACCAACATGCGAATAATTATCATTTATAAGAAGAATCCTCATTTTTTCACTCGTTATAAACTTCTTCATAGACTTTAAGTGTCTCTTTAGCAGTCTTATCCCAACTGAATAATTTAGCTCTCTCCAATCCTTTTTTAATCATATCTTTTCTTAATCCATCCGTAATAATAATTTCATTCATTGCTTTAGTTAACTCATCTATGTCACAAGGATCAACCATACTTCCAGCATCGCCCACAATCTCCGGGAGTGAAGAGGTATTTGATGTAATTACCGGTACGCCACATGCCATGGCCTCTAATGGAGGGATACCGAAGCCTTCATACAGTGAAGGGAAAACAAATAAGCTTGCTATGCTATATAATTTTGGTAAATCTTCAAAAGGCACATAGTCGATGAAAAATATATCTTTTTCTAATTTTAAATTAAATATTAGCTTTTTTAATAAATCTCTAGATCCTGGCCAACCTGATTTACCCACTTTCAGAAGCATTACGTTGGTGTTAATTTTCTTCAATTTATAAAATGATTTTATTAGAATGGATAAATTCTTTCTTGGTTGTTCATCACCCACATATAAAATAATATCTCTGTTTCTTGGAATATTATGTTTTACAAAAATATCGTTCTTTTCTAGCTTTATTGGTTGAAATTCATTGCTAACGCCTTGAAGAATTACTTGTATTTTTTCGGAGGGTATTTTTAAATATTTTTCTATGTCATTTTTTGATGCTTTAGAAACTGTAATAATTTTTTTAGCGCGAATCATTTCATAAAGTGCTGATTTATCTCCAATATAATACTCTGGGTAAATAAACGGAACCATATCGTGACAAGTTACTATCGTATTATCAGAATATATACGATATAATCTTGACATATCAATGTTTGAAAGAATATGCATAACACTATCTCTCCTATGTTCGCGTAATACTTTCAGTTTATAAATCTCTGAAGAAATGGTATATTTAAAAAAAGGGAGTTTGTAAAGGGAGTTATCAATAATTTTTATATCTAATACTGAACCGAGTCTTTTATATAATTCTAAGAAATACCTTCCTGTTCCGCTAGTAAACATTTCTGGGTTAGTATATCTTCCTACAAAATCTACTTTAAATGTTTTGTTCATGATAATATTTATTCCAATATCTATTTATCTAAATATGCTGTCATAAATCTTTATGGTTATAAATAAGGATAACTCTACTGGAATAAAAGTAAGTGTTATTATTTCTACTTATAATCGGAAAGATTTATTAAAGAAATGCATTGTATCTCTATTTAATCAAAATTATTCAGAGGATAAGTATGAAATTATTGTAATAGATAGTTCCACAGATGGGACTGCAGAGACTATTAGAGAACTCTCAAAATATGCACCTAGCGAATTTAGATACATTTATCGAGAAAATATAGGCTTAAGTGTTGCGAGAAATCTTGGGATTGAAGAAGCAAGAGGGGAGATTATTGTTTATATAGATGATGATGCAGAAGCTGATGTAGAATGGTTAAATTATATAGTTGAAGCTTACAATGATAGTGATGTTTGCTGTGTAGGCGGAAGGATATTACCTAAATTTGATTCTATGCCATCTCGCTGGTTTTCCCGAAAAATGTGGGGTTGGGTCGGTCTGCTGGATTTGGGAGATGAAAAAAAAATAGTCAATAAGGGAAAAATCCAAGAATATCCTATTGGATGTAATGTTTCATTTAGAAAGAGCATTTTTGAAAGAATTGGGATTTTTAGAGAAGATGTAGGCAGAAGTAAAGATACTTTTTTATCCTACGAAGAAACTGAGCTATGTGATAGAATTCTACTTGCTGGCTATAAGATTATTTATGAACCAAGAGTGATGGTTCAACATTTTATACCAAGAGACAAGACTAATCTAAATTATTTTATTAAGCGATATTATTACCAAGGAGTTTCAGAAGCTAAGATCGGAAGTTCTATTTCAAAAAATCTATTACATTTGGCAAGAATTTTTATCAACCCAATAACATTCTTGTTTAAAAGAGATTTTAATTATTTGTTCTTAATTTTTCGTAGCGTAGGATTTATAAACCAAAGTATGTGGAGTGTAATACAATGCCAATTTCGCCATATGTAAGTATTATAGTTCCGACTTATAACCGAAAGGACTTATTAAAGAAATCAATTGAATCTTTACTTAATCAAACTTATCCAAAAAATAAATATGAAATAATCATAGTAGATGATGGTTCTACAGATGGAACTGAAAAATTAGTTAAGGAATTAATGGGACAAGCGCCTGATAAGATAAAATCTTTTACACAAGACAACAAAGGACCCGCATCGGCAAGAAATATAGGAATAAAATATGCTAGAGGGGAATTTATTGGTTTTATTGATGATGACGTGATTGTACCTAATAACTGGCTAGAAACTGGTACAAAGATTTTGTCTGATGATGTAGATATAATTGGGGGATTTGGGCTTTATCCTATGGATTTAAAACCTAATTTAATAACAAAATATGGCGATTTTAAAGATAATTATACCAGGGATAATAATAATGCCCCTTATCTAAGAACATGGAATTTATTTGTTAAAAGACAAGTCTTCGAAAAGGTAGGATTATTCGATGAGACCTTCAAAACTTCAGGTGGAGAGGATAGTGAATGGTGTTTACGAGCGAAAAGGTTAGGGTATAAATTAAAGAAGTCTCCAGAGC
This sequence comes from uncultured archaeon, assembly GCA_902386135.1. GTDB lineage: Archaea > Halobacteriota > Methanosarcinia > Methanosarcinales > Methanoperedenaceae > Methanoperedens. The sequence goes on along the minus strand of CABMIB010000069.1, from coordinate 8,161 downwards.
TAAAAGTTTTTCATCATCATCCCAAATTCCTTATAAAAAGGCTCAAAATTGCTTACAAATATGGCGCACATCAAATTTTGATACATTCTAGGATTAAAAGTAAGTTTAAGATTGGCGGAACTTATTATCTTCATAGATTTTCTATTAGAATTCTAGCTTTAGCAGGAATAATACTATCAATCTATCTTTCGTTGTATTATAACCTTATTGAAACAATCCAAGGGAAAATTTACATATTCAGTTTTTTATTGCTATTTTCTATGATATTTTTATTAGAAAGGAGATATAGAGACTTTATACATATCACTTCACTAAATATTAGCACACATTATAAATTCCTTTTTTCTTTGCTGTTTATTGTAGAAGATATGTTTTCTATATTGGGGACAATAATGAACTTAACAAAAGGGAGAACTAAAAAATGATGATTTCAATTATAGTTCCTGTATATAACTCATCGAATACCATTGAAGCGGGCTTAGAATCTCTTAAAAATCAAAACTTCTGTTGTTATGAGATAATTGCAGTGGATAATGGCTCATCAGACTCCTCTAAGGAGAAAATAAAAAACTTCAAAGAAGTAATATTGTTAGAGGAGTTTAAAAAGGGTCCAGCAGCAGCAAGAAATCTAGGAATAAAAAATGCCCGTGGAGATATTATAGCTTTTACAGATTCGGATTGTTGTGTTAGCGAGGATTGGCTATCAAAGATTTTTGAGACCTTTAATAATCACAAGGAAGCTCATGCTATCGGAGGTTCCGTCCTAAATGCAAATCCTAATAATTTAATATCACGAGCATCGGAAATTTCCGATTTTGGATTGATATCGTACAGCAAGAAAAATACTCCTAGATGGGTTAGGATCGTTCCAACTCTAAATGCAGCATATAGGAGAGAGGTTTTTAATGAGTTAGGTTGTTTTGATGATGATATAAAATATGCCGCAGGTGAAGATGCGTTGTTCAATTGGAGATTAGTAAAAAATAGAAAGAAGATATTTTTCAATCCTGAGATAAAAGTCATGCATTTTCATAGAAGCACCATTAAATCTTTCTTAAGAAAAAAATACATTTATGGCAAAGGGTATGTTATTACTAGAATAAAGGATTCCACAATGCCAAATGCAATGCCTTTCACTAAAAGATATCTACTACCTTTTTTTATTTTTGCAATTTTCTTTGGCGGACTCTACAATGATGTAACTAGTTATATTAAATTCTGTAATAAAAACATAAGGGATATTTTTGTTTTCCCACTAATTGTTTTAGGAAGAGTCGCTCATGTTACTGGAGCATTTATGGAGATAGTAAGAAATAAATAGGCTATTATATACTTCTACAAACCTGTTAATTACAACATCCCATGAAAATTTTTCTTTTACAGTTTCCAGTCCATTTTTAGAAAACTTTTGTTTTAATTTTTCTTCGGACAGAAGCATTATTATTTTATCTGCAATATCTTTTGGATTTTCAGGTTCTACCAATAAGCCGTTCTCCTTATTCCGAATTATATCAGTAATACCTCCAATATTACTTCCAATTACTGGAATCCCACAAGCCATTGCTTCCAATAAAACAACACCCAGTCCCTCTCTTAAGGATGGTAAAACAAAAACATCAGCTTTCTTGTAGAACTTATTCATATCTTCGTTTAAAACTGTTCCAACAAAAATTACATTAGTTAAATCATATCTTTTTACTATTTGTTCAAGGTTTTTCCTCTCGGGCCCATCTCCAACAATCATAAGTTTTACTGCAGGTATATCCTTCAAAATGGCAGGCATAGCTTCTATTAAGAATTTAATCCCTTTTTCTTCTGAAAGCCTTCCGACCGTTAGGATTACCAGATCATCGGTAATGGGAGTTTTATTAATTTTAGAAACAGTATCAGGATTAAACAGATTTAAATCAACCCCCATAGGTATTATTTTCAGTTTTTTAACAATTTTTTTACTTATAACACTATCTCTTGTTGCAGTACTATTTACACTACATAGATCACAATTTTTTAAAATAAATAATCCAAGATATTTTAAAAATCCATTATTTAGAAAAATAAGATCACTTCCATGTACTGAAACTATAAGTGGTTTATTTAAAATTTTTTTGCAAAAAGCCCCAACCAATCCGTTTGGAATCCAATGAGAATGAACAATATCAATTTTTTCTTCATTAATTATTCTTATAGCATAATACAATTCTGATAAAAACAATAAAGGAGATTGTATCCTTGTCAGTTTGCTTCTCTTTAAGTTCGACAGTATACCTCCTCCGTAGCAAAGCCTCTGATATTTAGTTGGATAAAAATAGGGGAATCTATATACTTTTAACCCTTCCATCTCCTCATAGAATTTTGCACCTTCATAGTGCGGAGCCAGTACAACTATTTCCAAGCCCTCATTTCTCAGCCGCTTGGATAATTCGTAAACAAATGCCGGAGTAGAGTCACCCTTCCATCTTGGAAAAGTAGTTGTTAGCACCAATACTTTCATTTTTGGTGATTTCTCCGCTATCTTCTCAAACCCGCCTTTCCAAAAGCATCACATCTTTAACTAAAACCGGCTCTCTGCTTCTTAACTCCCAGGTACCATCAGCCCTCCGCATCCTGTACAGAACCTCCTCTATAATATGCCTGTTCTGATGCTCAATATCCGCGATCAATCCTATCACTATTATCTGGAACCCGATTATAGCCAGCACAGACGAGAGAAGCGCGGTCGGCAGGTATGGAGTGACCATTCCGGTCTCGATGAAATGGACCGCAACCCTGAAGCCAAATATTATTCCCAGCAGGAAAATTCCGCCGCCCAGGTACATAAATGTCTTGAGAGGATTGTAAGAAGTGTAAGTCCTTATCAGTGTTATTGCTGAGTTCTTTGCATAGTGGATTATGTTGGATATGAGCCTTGACTGCCCATCACCGTTCCTCTTCCTGAACTCAACAGGTATCTCTACTATACTTAACCTTTTGTGAGCTGCCTGGACAATTGTTTCCTGTGTATAGGTATAACCTGAATGAATCACAAGCTTGAGCGCAGCTTCTCTTGAAAATGCCCTGAATCCGGTCTGGGCGTCGGAAATTTTCTTTCCTGAAGCCAGCCCCACGACAAAAGTCGCAAGCTTATTCCCGAATCTCTTCTGCGGGACCATATACTCAATTGTTCCTGCAAACCTTGAGCCGAGCACGATTTCAGCCTTTCCATCAAGTATAGGTTTGATCAGCTTCGGTATTTCAAGTGCGTTATACTGCCCGTCCGCATCAATATTTACAATTATATCAGCGCCACTGTCCAGGGCTGCGTTCAACCCCTCCTTGAAGGCTATTGCAAGCCCTTTGTTTGAAGGGAATTCGATGATCTTAGCCGCTCCCGCCCGTTCTGCGACCTCGGATGTCCTGTCATTTGAGCCGTCGTTTATGACTATTACTTCGATCTCATCGATTCCTTCAATTATCCCTGGTATCTCGCGAATAACTTTTTCTAAGCTATGCTCTTCGTTGTATGCCGGGATTGTGATTGCCAGTTTGACCGGCTTTTTCTCTAGATTCATAAAAATCCACCTATCCCTGTATACTGCCGTTGAAAATTCCAGCCAGGGTTGCAGGGATTTATCATCACGGTGCAATGCCCGGCAAACTCCTGTTTCAAAAGAAATTTTGTGTTTTTATTAATTTTTGCCGTCATTTTTATCCACCTCGCTCTGTAGTATTTTATAAAGTGTACTCAATATTTTCGATTGTCAATATCGCCATGCGCCTCATTGTTATAATAGTTATTATAATCATACCAACTATAAACATTACTATAGTTTTTGCTGCAGATTTTGTTAAAAAACCATTGAAACCATCAAAACTGACCGAAACCACCAAAACTGTTGAAACTATCCCAAATTGTCGCTGGTTTTAAATAATGTTAATAATGAGTATCATACAGGACTTCCTGAGGAGGATGTTAAATGGTAGGTATGAGGAAAAAGCAAAAATATTTTACAGTTAGCACGTTGATCACTCTTTTTATTGTTGCGATGCTGGTCATTTCAGGACCCGCCCAGGCAGTCCAGGTGTCGATAAATACGGCTAATATAAATGACCGCGAGATAGGAGAGACCGGCTTTTTTTATGTTAACATAACTATCGGCGCAAACGAGATGATTCCAATCGCCAACATATCTGTTGAAGGTCTCCCCGATATACCGGGATCTCCCGGTGGGTTACTGGTTTTCAATGTAAGTGATTTTAATTCGATAGGTGCGCATATTAAAAAAGACAATTACAATATTTCGCTGATAGACAGGCATGGCTGGGTAGAAGGTCACGGTTACGGTTACGGATATTCTGATAATAATGAAAGCGCCCCGTACAACGGACGCGGAAGCAAGTCTCAATTTTATGGCTACGGCTATGGTTACGGCTATGGTTACGGCTATGGCTCCGGTAATATCGATACCTACACCCAGCTCAAATATAAAATAACGGTCGATACGACAGGGGCAAAATCGAAGACATATACCGTGGTGGCAAAAGTCAATACCGGCCAGGGTGTTCTGTTCCATGAATCGAAAAGCTTCACGTTAATTGATAATACGCCGCCTGCCAGCGTGACTGACCTGCATAATACGACCTATGCCCAGACCTACATCAACTGGACATGGACAGACCCGGAGGATACGGACTTTGCGAATGTAAGCGTATGGATGGACGGCGCTTTTAAAGATAATGTTTCAAAAGGCGAACAGTCCTATAATGCAGCGGGCTTTGAACCGGATACGGAACATACTATTGCCACAAGGACAGTGGATGCGAGCGGTAATATCAACCCGGCATGGGTAAACCATACAGCAAGAACGGCGTCGGCAATTCTACCACCTCTCCAGGCCAGCATCAAGATCAACCCGGATCACATCAACCCGAAGAGCAAAGGGGAAATTAAAGTGACGATCTTTAACAACACCCCTCCCGGCTTTGATGTATCCGGTATAAACATTTCAACCGCGAGATTCGGACCCGGTGGTGCTGAGGTAAAAAAATCCAAGATCATACCATCGGATTATACGGATGACAGGTATTTGTTTAGCTGGGATAACGTTCCGGGAGACGATAATGGAAGGCTCGTTGAATTCCTGAAACAGAAATTCAGAGTAGATTGGGCAGGCGCAGCAAAAATTGAAAAGCTCGATGGTGGTAGGACCATAAGAGTTTATGCGGAAAGAAATTCTCTTTCGCTGGAACTTAACGATGAAAAAACCAAAGTGAACCTTAACATCAATGATGCTGAAACCGATGAATTCACTGCGGAAATGAAAAATGGTAAGCTGAACATACACGATCACAGAAAACTTGTTCTTTATTTTAATACTCAAGATACAGGTATTCAGTGCGGCGACACCATGGCAAACCTGACTGGAAAAACATATAGTGGGCAGGACATAGCAGGGTCCGATAACATCAGGACGGTAGGATGCGGAGGTAGTGGCAGAGGTGGAGGCGGCTCTGGCGGAGGCGGTGGTGGCGGTGGCGTCAGCTCCGGAGAGCCTTTTGATAATATAGCTATGTATGAAACGAGAGACGGGTCTCTCCAGGCTGGCCATCCTGTGACATTCAGTTTCTCAAAAGCCGGGCACTGGATATCGGAGATAGTAATCACGGGAAAAGAGAGCGAGAACGATATCTCTATCAGAGTTGAGGCGCTCAAAGATAGATCCAGGCTGGCGGCTGTAGATATCCCCGGCGCAAAATACATGAATATCTGGATCAACACAAAGAAGGTCAAGGAAGCCCTGATAAGGTTCAGGGTAGAGAACTCATGGATCGCGTCCGGAGGAATTTCAAGCGGCGACTTAAGGATGTACAGGTGGAATGGCGGTAAATGGGACAAGCTGGAAACAACTGTGATAAAAAAAGATGCGTCCTACACATATTTTGAAGCAAAGACGCCCGGTTTCTCACCCTTTGCAATAGCAGGGCCGGAAGCCGGGAAGAAGCTGTCAGGATCAATACCCTGGCCGGAGGGTACTTCTACGGTCACAGAGACCCCGGAAGCTACTACCGGGTCTCCGTCAAAAAAAGCGCCGCCAATAAACCTGGCGGTCATAATAGGCCTGGTTGGTTTAATAACTGCCGTTGCATACGTGTATGTCAAGAGAAAAGAGATTTTTAAAAGATAGGGCAGAGGGGCATCACACCCCCCTCTCACCTTTTCATAATCCCTGGGTATTCCACCAATTTTAATTTTTCAAGTCATATGAAGTTATCAGTTAAACGATTTCTGCTCATCTGGAGACCTTCAACTTATGGTTTATCATTTAAGAATTCATAATCAATCAAATTTTTCTAATAATGCAGCGCGCCGATAAGATTTCTGCACGACCTCCGGATTTATGCACACCCCCGGTTGTCATAAGACACTGATGTTCATAGCCTTAAAACAATACTGCCGTATCCCCCTACCGCTTCCATCGCCACGATGCTGAACTCTGCGTTCGCGGCGTTCTTCGGACTCCTGTTCTGGATAGTGGCGGCGCTTCGTAGAAGCCAATGTAACCCAAGCACGATATTCATCGCAAAGATCGCAAAGAGACGATAATGACACACCAATAAAGAGTTCGCATCGATAGAGAAAATAACAAACCGCAGATGAACGCAGATACCTTCATGTTCAAAACTTAAAACATATTTTCCAACAGTCCGGCGCGCCGATAGCACCCCGCGCAACATCCGGCCTGTATGTACCCCCGGTAGTTATAAGCCAAGCCCTCGAAGAGGGGCCATGAATCGCAGTGAGGTAAGGCGGCCGGGTTAATATGGGGAGATGAGGCTGGAGATGTGTTTAAGGGGATATGTAGGTTGCTGAATAAGACCGGCTGGAACTTAACCGCGCAGCTCCGGATATATTGTGCCTGTACTGGCTTTCTGGAGTCTTCAGGGCAAAAAATGATATTAAGAGCTGGGAGGTCTGCTCGGAAGGGAGTTATGCCTGAGCTAAACAAATACTAGTTAATAATATAGTTGACTGTAAAGCCACAGGAGTCATTGCATAGAACCGGAGGAGGAGGCGTTGTTATATTCAAAATCCTAGTTTCAGTTTGATTTACAATTCCATAGCTATTCTGGACGTATGCCCTGTAATTATAAACATCCTCTGTCAGGTTTGTGAAATTCCTGTACAACCTATAAGTTCCAGCATCGTATGAAGCTTTTATTTCATCGGGGCTTAATGCTCTGTTGTGGATGCGGACTTCATCGATCGTACCGTTAAAATAATCTGCAGAACCTCCACCTATTCTTAATGGTTGCGTATTTGATGCAAGCTTCCCCGAACCTGTTAAAGGACCTATAGGCACCCCATTAACGTACAACTGCCCGCCTTTTGTGGAATTGTATGATAGAGCTATATGATACCACTTGTTTAACTCAACTTTATAACTTTCCGAGATAGCATTCCATGTCCCTCCACGGTTTGCATAGAATCTAACAGTTCTATTCGCACCCGAAGTGGTGCCAAAATAATATAAGACCATAGTTGCATCGGTTGTTGAACTCCATTTACTTATTGGATGGGCAGCATATCCCACATAATCAGCTCTTGGATATATCCATGCTTCAACCGTAGTCGCATCAGTAACATTCAAACTTGAAGAATTTCCAGCATTGAGATAGTCATTTACTCCATCAAAACTCAGTGCATTTCCAAACATTCCAGACATCGATACCGGGCATGCTGTTCCTGAACACGTTCCATTATTTCCCCAGCTGCTCCAGTCTCTGAAGAATGTTGAATTCTCGCCTATCTCATTGTTAAATCGCCACCAGCCCACTAATGAGTTGTTCCAATCAATGAAGGCTGTTGTATTTGAATAATTTATAATAGTTGTGTTTATATAAGCATATTTCTGAGTAGTTATTGTCCCGTTGGCTGGGGTAGGATCGGTAAAGGAGATTGATGGAACCGGGATAGGCGTTATATTCAAAATCCTAGTTTCGGTTTGGTTTACAATTCCATAGCTATTCTGGACGTATGCCCTGTAATTATAAACATCCTCTGTCAGGTTTGTGAAATTCCTGTATAATCTATAGTTTCCTGCATCGTAAGAAGCTTTTATTTCATCAGGGCTTAATGCCCTGTTATGAAAGCGGACTTCATCAATCGCACCGTTAAAATAATCTC
>CABMIB010000068.1 GCA_902386135.1 uncultured archaeon | reverse complement strand
ATGCCTGCAGCTCTTCTAAAGAATCGAATTTCGTGATAAGCGCAATGTCGAATGAGCGCCCGGAGTGAAGTAAGTCAACACCGACCTCAAGATAGCGCAATTGTGGGATCTTGCCTCTCATGCCCAGAAGGACATCCCTGGCTTTTCCAGCACTCCGGGGACTGTGGTCTTTCAGTTTAAAAAGTACTACGTGTGTTATCAATTCGGTTCACCTCATCGGGATATTCTTTTTTCTTAGGATATAATCTATATATTCTTCATTTCTGGATTTTTAACTTTTCTTTTAACTGATTGATAGGTTGTGGATAGTGACCTGCATTCCTGTACTTAGCGGTGTATATCGCTTTGGCAGGACAATGATTATAACACGTCCAGCATCCATAACACTTATCCATGTTAAAAGTAGGCTTCGGAGAGCATTTAATTGCTTTATACGGGCATAATTTTTCACACAGACCACACTCTGTACAAAGCGACTCGTCAACGTATTTTTCTCCCATATCTCCCCGTGCTTTGGTAAAAGAATAAGCTGGCATTAAACTGTTCAGCAAACCAACTCTTATTTTCTTTCTCCTGAGTTCATTGCAATTTTTGAGATAATATGTGAGATGATCTAATTCAGAAATAAATTTGTTAAAATTATTTATTTCTTTTTCGTTTGGCGCCTGTTCATTACCTCTACCTCTGGCGATCATAGGAGGATAGCTTTCCGGTGTATGAAGCGAATGACCTGCAATAACTTTAAATCCTTTAGCTGTAACTGTTTTATCAAGAATTTTGAGGGTCTTGCCGCTGATGAAACCATATGTATTAAACACAAATGCAGGTTTATTGTTCTGCTGTGGCAATTTATCTATAAACGTCTGAAAAATATATGGAACACTCAAAAAATTTGTGAATGTGGCAAATCCTACAATATCATACTTTTCTAATGCAGGGATGCCGTCCTTAACAATATTGAAAAGGTCAAACTCAATATTTCTTATCTTCCCCATGATGTACCAGCAAGCTAACTTTGTATTGCCTGAGCCTGAACAGTAGCAAATAATCCCTTTCATAATAAAATAATTACTTCTCCACCATCAGCTTCCTTACGGGTTCAAGTATCTCGTTCATGTATTCGGCAGCGGCAGCCTTCAAATCCATCGGGTGGACCTGCCGCGCCGCAAAGTCGGATTCAAGCGCCTCGTAGCTGCTGTAATGCAGGTCACCGCCATATTTTTCGGGGCGTTTCACAACTATTTCAGGATAGCGCGGCATGATATGGTACTTGAAAAGGCTCAATATGGGATTATCCTTGATCTCGCCCTCTACGCAGAACGCCCCTTTCATTTTCTTTTTGATATCCTCAGGCGCATCGTCCACTGAGATGTAATTGCCCTTGCTTGAGGACATCTTCTTGCCGTCAAGACCGGGGAGAATAGGTGTGTGTATGCATATCGGCGCCGGGTATCCAAGCTCGGGCAGCCCTTCACGTGCCAGCATGTGGATTTTCCTCTGGTCTATTCCGCCCACAGCTACGTCAACCTTAAGGTGGGCTATATCCAGCGCCTGCATAAGAGGATATATCATTTGCGACACTTTTGGGTCCTCGGAATTGCGGCTCACCTCATCCATGCTGCGCTTTGCTCTGTTCAGCGTGGTGCTGCGTGCCAGTTTCAGCACGTCCAGCATGTATCCGGGCTCTAACTGGTATGATGAGCCAAGGACGAAATTCGTATTATTCTCGTCAAGGCCGAGCGCGATAAAACATCTCTTGTTATAATCCGCTATCTTCCTCACTTCGTCCATTGTTCCCTTTTCGTTGAGGTATGCATGTATATCCGCAAGCAGCACAGTTAATTTAAAACCGGCCTGCTGGAGGTCAAGGAGCTTGTTAACGGTGAGCACATGGCCCATATGTATCTTCCCGCTGGGCTCATAGCCCGCGTAAGCAGAGGGCTTTTTGTCCGAACTGATCAATGCTTCCAGTTCCTCTTTTGTTACAACCTCTTCCGTATTCCTGGTAATTAGCGCTAATTTGTCCATAATCGCGAACTCCTTTGGCTCAAAACCTGCGGTTCTATGCGGGGCATACACATAAATTCTGCGGATGCAGCATGGACAAACATTTAAACCGTCCTAATGCTTAATAACCTGATTCTCATTTAGGAAACACAGATGCTTTCTATCATTATACATCCGCAGGATTCAAAGCTCGCAGTCCTGCCTGTCAAGGACAATGCAAAAGAGCCTATCTTCTACGGGATACTGACTTTAAAGAAAACCCCAAAAGGCGCACGTGCGGGCAAATTCAGGATAAGGAAAGGGGAAAAAGAGGAATTCAGGGCACCAGATGAGGTCATAGAGCTCCTGCGCCTTGCGAACGGGATTCTTATTGCCGAAGGGAACGAAAGATCCGAAGCAGAATTCAAAGAGCTGCTTGCAGCGTACCAGCTTGATTACGGCTATACGAGCGCCTGCCGCCTCTGCCTTCTTGCAGGCAGATATACGCGAGTAAATAGCGATTCTATCCGGTTCCATAATGAGCATGTGTGCGAGGATTGTGCGAAAAGAGAGGTGGTGAAGGAAGCAAGTATTCACAAGATCGGAAAGCATGGGCAGGAACGGCTTATCCGGATATTGCTCGGGACAAAGGATCTTGACAGGGTGCTTGCGATGCTCAGCCCTGAAAAACTGGATTCCGGGCTGACAAGGTTTGATACGATAGAGGCGAACAGGGTTGAGAGTTCAATAAAAGTAAAAGACCTGCCTGTGCATGAAGAACTAAAAAAGATACTTCTTCACCAACTGGAAGAACTTATGCCTGTCCAGGCGCTCTCGATAAAAGCCGGGCTCCTTGAAGGGAAAAACCAGTTGATAGTTTCGGCCACGGCCACAGGGAAGACGCTTGTCGGGGAGCTTGCCGGGCTTCAGAACATCCTCCATAAAAAAGGCAGTATGCTCTTCCTCGTCCCTCTTGTTGCGCTTGCGAACCAGAAGTACGAGCAGTTCACAAAACGCTATTCTTCCATCGCCTCAACGTCCCTTCGTGTCGGGACAAGCCGCATAACAAAAGGTAAAAAAGGTATCCGGACTTCGCTTTCTTCCGATATAATCGTGGGCACGTATGAGGGGGCAGATTTCATCATCAGGTCAGGCAATGCAAAAGCGCTGGGGAAGATCGGTACTGTGGTGATAGACGAGGTGCATATGCTTGAGGACAAAGAAAGAGGGCACAGGCTCGATGGTCTTATCGCGCGCCTGAAATTCGTCTCCCCGGATACGCAGTTCATATATCTTTCAGCCACTGTTGGAAAGCCGCAGTGGCTTGCAGAAAAACTTGATGCTGCACTGATAGAATTTGAAGAAAGACCGGTTCCCATCGAGCGCCATCTCATCTTCTCGCCGGATTACGAGAAAAAACGGCTGATAGAGCGGCTTGCAAAGCAGGAATATGATAAGAGTTCTTCCAAGGGTTTCAGAGGGCAGACCATTGTATTTACCAACTCGCGCCGCAACTGCCATATGCTTGCGGACAGCCTCTCTATAAAAGCGATGCCTTACCACGCAGGGCTTTCTTATAACGAGCGAAAAAGAGTGGAGGAGCAGTTCGGGAAAGGGAAACTGCCCGTAGTGGTGACAACTGCGGCTCTTGCTGCAGGTGTTGATTTCCCGGCATCGCAGGTGATATTCGAGACACTCGGGATGGGCATAGAATGGCTGACCATACGAGAATTCCAGCAGATGCTCGGGCGCGCCGGGAGACCGGATTACCATGATTGCGGCAAGGTGGTGCTGCTGGCAGACCCCGAGAAGAGATTCGGAAAAGGAGATACTGAAGACGAAGTCGCTTTCAAGCTGCTCAGGGGAGAACTTGAACACTTTGGCGTTGAATACGGAGAAGACGAGATGCTTGAGGAGACGCTTTCCAATATTGTGGTCGCCCGCAGGCTTCCGGATATAAGGAGGATCAACGGATTACTGCTCGGCAGGGGCGACCTTGATTATTTGCTGGACAAACTCACAGAGTACGGATTTATTGAAAGAGCCAGCGGGGGATTTTCCCCGGTGGAACTCGGGCTCATTGTGGCTGCGCATTTCCTGAGCGTGGAGCAGACATTCCTGATAAAGGATGCTGTACTTGCCGGGCGCGATCCGATGGATATAATTACCGGGCTGGAGGTTATCGATGCTGTTTATTTCAAGTATGCCTCGCAGTTATCCGATGCCCTCGGGACCGATATCCCGACAAGGGTTTTCGGCGCAGGGCTTGATATCGTTTTCTCAGCGGATGGTATATCAAAGCTGAAAGAGAACCTGCGCCGCACCGCGCTTGATTTTGCACGGGAGTTCATGGCATGCAGATGCAAGGATTCGCCTTACTGCGGCTGCGCTGAGAAGAAATTTTCGGCAATGGTCATTGAGCTATGTGCCGAGGGGCTGTCGCCTGATGGAATTATCGCCGAGCTTACGAAGCGATACGGGGTTTATACTTATGCAGGTGATATGCTCAATTACCTTGACCAGGCAGCGAGGTCTCTTGAGGCTGTGGAATTGATCGCGGGGATATGTGGTAAGAAGGAGTTGAGCATGAAGGCAAGGGAACTGAGGGAGAAGATGGAAGGGTGAAGTCCGAGCTTTTTATTACGTTCCCCAGAAAACTTATCACATTATAATGACATTAACTGAATCATGGTGCGTATAGGCAGTCTGGTTCTTGACAGGTCAATAGTGGCGTCTTTAGGGAAAAATCCCGTTAATTCGGCAGCCGGAGCCAAAAAGCTCGGCGCAGACATCCTGGAGTTAAGAATCGACCTCCTGGATTCGGATGCGCGCCAGGCGCTTCTGGATGTAAAGAAGACCGGCATGCCTGTCATTATTACAAACCGGATGAGAAAAGAAGGGGGCGCCTGGGCAGGGAGCGAAGATGAACGCATCCGGACCCTGGTCTCTTTGCTACCTCTTGCCGATGCTGTCGATATCGAGCTTTGCGCGCAGAAAAGGGAGCATGTCGTTGAAAGAGCAAGAAGTGCCGGTAAAACCGTTATAATATCCACGCATGATTTCAAGAAGACACCGGAAACCAGGGTTATGACTGGAATGCTCAAGGAATCATTCGAGGCAGGAGCGGATATCGCCAAGCTTGCCGTGATGCCGGACTCGCTTGAGGACGTGCTGCACCTGCTGGAGGTCACTCTTCACGCTAAGGGCGCGGTTTGCACAATAGCGATGGGCGATACCGGGCGGCACTCGCGCGTTGTTGCGCCTATTTATGGATCCGTTATGACATACGGGTATGTGGAGAACTCTACTGCGCCGGGGCAATTGCGTGTGGATGAATTAAGGTCTATCCTGAAGTTGCTCTGAACTGCGCCGTATTCACGATTGTACGAGCCTGATAAGGTTCTCGCGCCCTTTCTTTACTTTCTGGATTATCTTCTTATCATGAAGCTGGTTCAGTGCTGCACTTACGGTGGACCTGGGAATGTCAAGCTTTTTCCCTATCTCGGACTGGTAAAGAGACCCGTCGCTTTCATTTAAAAGTTTTACTATCCTGTCCTGAACATCCATCATATCCGCTTCTGTGAGAGCTTCCGCGACAGGCCCGGCAGCAGCATCTATTTCCGCATTTTTTCCGCGGGCTTTACGCATATAAACGAATGCAGCTAAGATAAAAACAGCAGAGACGGCGATTACCGGTGGCATCCAGGACGAGGAAGGTCTGGAAAGTATAACTGCAGGTTCACCTGCTTTGAATGTACGAAGACCATACCACACCATGCCATCGCGTACCTGGTCAGGCTGTGGTTCGGCCTGCTCGATAGTATAATCGGAAGGGTACTGGATCATCAGGGTGTTGTCCTTTGACAGGTACAGCCCGCCGATGAAAACATCGCCGATATTAAGGTTCTTATCAGGGTCAAGTTTTGCAAAATTCACCCAGGTGAATGAGTAACGGATTACGCCGAACGTTCCCGTGGGCGCGGATTCAACCTTTGCATCCCCTGTAAAGCCCCCGGCTGCCATTTTCCTTGATGTGGCGTTCGCCGCCTCGGAGACCGACCTCTGCATCAGTTCCTTGAATTCATTGAGGTAAACTGAATCCAATTGCTTTGTATAATTTTCAAACGAGTCAAAATCTTCTTTTGATACGAGCGGTGTCCTGTATTCGACGTACCATACAGCATTGCCGCCCTCGTTGATGTTGATGGTGTATGTTATCTTGTAATCGTTCGCGGGCGTGGCGCTGGCTGCATGGGCTAACGATAAAAGAATTATGGAAAGATACAGAGCCTTCAGTACCATAGCGCACAGGTGTATATATTTAGTAGTATAAATACCCAGCTTTTAATAATTGACTTAAAAGGATGAAAAAGATAGGTGAAAGTTCACCTATCTCTTCCATTGTTTTCACGTCTCTCTTGTTTTATTGCCGTTTTCTCCTCCTGCTTCTGCTCCTTCTCCTTTTGCTTCTCATCCTTGATTTCATGTGCCGCTTGCTTTATTGCAGCTTTCTCATCTTTCTTATTTTCTGATACTTTTGTCATATTCTCAATTTCAAGTGTGTTTGTTACGTTCTCGATTGTTAGGGCATGAAGATTCATATAAATTCCATCAACGATGCCGTCCTTGCTGGTAGTATTCAACAGCGGGAACTTATATTCAGCATTGATTATAGAGAATCCATCCTCAATCTTGGCATCAGCCCCAAGTTCGGTGTTTAACTCTCCATCATCCATATTTTCGACGGTCAGTAGAGTGTTGATATTCTCTGCACTCAATTGGAATTTGTCAAGAATTTCATTCGCTATAGAGAAATTCGTGACATTGACGGACTTGAAATTAACGCTGACTTTGACTTCCGTATTATTATCAAAGATTTCTGCTTTGATTGCTACATTTTCTTCGTTATGTTCTCCTCTTGCCTCTCGCTCCGATACCCTCCTGTTAAACTTTTGTTCAAGTTCCAGGCTGTTACTGTAAGCTCTTGCAAGTCCTGGGTTATCAGGGTGTAACTGAGTGAGATTGTACAGAATCTGCTGGTGTTTTTTGATCATTTCCTCTGCATGAAGAAGCCCGGAATTGATGTCAGAAGAGCTGGAAATTAGATCATCTGCTTCTGTGTTTTTTTCATTGAACCTCTCAAGGGCTCTTTCAGCAGCCTGAGCGTTCCTCTTTTTTAATTGTCCTTCAGCTTCAGCTAAACGCAGATTAGCATGAGCTATCTTTTTCTGAAGCTTTTCACTTGCATTAAATGTGAAGGATTCATCAAAATCCTCAAATGCGATTTTTAATCCGTATAAAGCATTGTCAGGACCAATCGGTCCATCATAGGGTGTTATATTATCATCATCTTTTGTATTTACCGATGCTGAATGATCCGGTTGTGCCGTGCCAACACCTACGGTAAACGCCAGCATCAGCAGGATTATACCTGCCAGGATTATGTTACTTAATCCCGTCTTAAATATTCTTGACCATACGTTTTCTGCCATATTATCACCTTACGGCATGTCGCCGTGATACCTGATTAAACTCCCCGGAATATAAGCATACTTACTGTCTTAATAGTATTATAAAGTACGGGATTATCCAAAAAAGTTACAGAACGTTCATGTTTGTCCAGAATCCTTTAAATGACACTAATAACCCTGGAAATGACCGGAAAACTTATTAAAACTGTAACAGAATATATTATCAATAGTTCTAAATATTGTAAACTCTAACTATAGGGTAAAAAGGGCAGGATACGATGGAACTTAAAGTCCAACCACTTCAAATCAAAGCAGGGAAATATAAAGTAGTGCTTAATACGGAAGATGCAAGGGAACTGGGTGTTCACGCCGGCGACCGCGTGCAGCTAAAAGACCACAGCTACCTGACCGCGATCGTGGAGACAGGGGATATGATCCCTGCCGGTACTGTCGGGGTATACCAGGAGTGCTGCGAAAAGCTGGGGAAAGTATGTCCTTTGACCATAAATCTTGTCCCTACCTCCAGGCCGAATTCCGTCGGTTTCATTAAAAAAATGATGGACAAGCAGAAGCTGACACAGGAAGAGATCTACCAGATAATACAGGATATGGTCAAGGAGAACCTAACGGAGATAGAAATGGCGGCATTTGTCACAACTTCATATATTCACGGGATGACCTCAGATGAGGTCGAGTGGCTCACAAGAGCCATGATCGATACGGGCGAAAAAATCGAGTTCGATACCCACCCTATTATGGACAAGCACAGCATAGGGGGCGTGCCCGGGAACAAAATATCGCTGCTTGTCGTGCCTATAGTCGCAGCGAACGGGCTTCTCATACCCAAGACCAGTTCAAGGGCGATAACAGGCGCCGCAGGGACTGCAGACCTCATGGAGGTGCTTGCGCCGGTCGAGTTCACAGCCGAGGAGATAAAAACCATCACTGAGAAAGTAGGCGGCGTGATAACGTGGGGAGGCGCAACGAATATCGCCCCTGCTGATGACAAGCTGATACGCGCCGAATACCCTCTCTCCATTGACCCGCGCAGCCAGCTTCTTGCATCCATAATGGCTAAAAAAGGCGCTGTCGGGGCGGATTGCGTTGTTATTGACATTCCCACGGGCATAGGGACCAAAGTCCCTACAATGGAGGAAGGGAAAAAGCTCGCCAGGGACTTGATCGATCTGGGCGAGAGGCTTGGAATGAGAGTAGAATGCGCAATGACATACGGTGCATCACCGGTCGGAAGAACGGTAGGTCCTGCCCTCGAAGTGCGGGAGGCGCTGAAAGTGCTGGAGACTATGCAGGGACCGAACAGCCTTATCGAAAAGAGCACAGGTCTTGCAGGTATTTTACTTGAAATGGGCGGGGCTGCTTCCAGGGACCACGGCAAGGAGCTTGCGATGGAAACACTGCGCTCAGGCAAGGCGCTCAATAAACTGAAAGAGATAATAGAAGCACAGGGCGGGAACCCGAACATAACGCATACCGATATCAAGCCGGGTGAGCACAGGGCGGAACTTGCTTCGCCGGCTGACGGCTACGTCATCGAATTCCATAATAAACGCATCGTCGAGATCGCCAGGCTCGCCGGCGCACCGACAGATAACGGGGAAGGCGTCTTTATACATAACAAAAAAGGAGAGATTGTTAAGAGAGGCGAGCCGCTGATAACGATATTCGCCGACAAGGGCTGGAAGCTTACCAATGCCATAAAAAACGCAGAGAGCGATTATCCGATCATCGTAGAAGGCATGTTGCTTGAGCGCGTCCAGTCCGTAAGGGTCATATAGGTTATTTCACAAAATCGCTCTCAAGCTTGAGCGAATAGAAGAATATGACATCGCCTTCAGGCACTTCCTTCCAGAGGCCCTTATCGACGCAGCCTTCGCCAAGCTCCTTGACAAGTCCTTCATATGTGACCGCGCCGATCTTATCGATGTTCACAGCCATGTTCTCAAATCTGCCGTTGCTTGCGTTGCGCACCCTGTAAATCCCCTTGTTGAAGAACCTGGAAGATATCAGAGTGGTCTTACCGCTCTCTATTGCTTCCTTTATTTTAAGTTCATCAAGGTCAAGGACGTTCCCTATTCTCTCGATTTCAAGTTTGAATTTCAATGTAGTGGAGTTCAACCCAATCACCTTTTGAGTATGTAATTGCGTGTATTTAATGTTTATCGGAAAGTGGTATTTCGATTTCCATGAATTCCTGCGCGATTTTCACATTTTCAAATATATTTTTCGCATCCCGTAGAAGCAGATCCGTGCTTTCGGAGTACCTTGAACTGATGTGGGTCAGCACAAGTTGCTTCACTCCTGCATTTTTAGCAAGAAAGGCGGCTTCCCCGGCGGTCGTATGCTTTGTCTCAAGCGCCCAGTCATGAAGTTCATCAGCCAGCGTACCGTCGTGGATGAGCAGGTCTGCACCTTCGCTCTCTTTTGCAAGGGATTCGCAGGGGCGCGTATCGCCGCTGTACACGAGTTTCCTGCCAGGTCGTCCCGGCCCGACGACATCGGAAGGCATTATTACCCTGCCGTTAATTGTAACAGGCTCACCCTTCTGTAACTTTGAGAACAGGGGTCCGACAGGGATACCAAGCTCGATAGCTCTTTCCCGGTTGAACCTGCCTGTGCGTTTTTTCTCTTCGAGGACGTAACCAAGACTCGGAACGCCGTGGTCTGTGGCTATGGCCCTGATGATATAATCCCCTCTATCGATAACATCCCCGCCCTCAAGCTCGTGTGGAGCTATCTGGAAGCCGAGTTTGTAATAGCCGAGTTCAATAAGGAGCCTTACAAACTGCTTCGTCCAGCGCGGACCGTATATGTCCAGGGGTTCGGTGCGCCCGTTGAACGACATAGTCTGGATAAGTCCGGGTACGCCTAAAAAATGGTCAGCATGGAAGTGTGTAATAAATATCGAGGTGAGCTTCATCCCCGTCTTTACCCGCATCATCTGCTGCTGCGTGCCCTCGCCGCAGTCAAAAAGCATCATCTCCCCCCTCCTGTTGACAAATATCGCAGAAGGGTTGCGATTTATGGTAGGGAGCGTCCCGCCTGTCCCGAGAAAAATTACACGAAGCATAAAGTGCTTATTTGTGCTGAGGATTTAAATAGGTCACTTAGCTTTAAATGAGAAATCACTCCTGCACATTAATCTATTTTATTACTCACAGTTATCTCTTTTGAGGGTAAATATTATATATGGTAATGTTCTATTATGCACTGGTGAAGTTTAATGAGTCGTGTCATCGGTTTGAAATGCAGGGAATGCGGTGCGGAGTACCCTGCTGTTATCCAGAATACATGTTATGAGTGCTTCGGACCTCTTGAAGTCAATTATGATTGGGATTATATTTCAGATAATATCAGCAAGGAAAAAATCGCGGCTGGACCGAAATCCATATGGAGATATGCCGACCTCCTGCCTGTTGAATCTGAGAAGCGCATCGATCTCGGTGCGGGTTTTAACACCCTTCACCATGCAGACCGCCTCGGTGCAGTGCTCGGTCTGAAAGAACTTTATATCCTTGACGAATCGGTGAATCCGACAAATTCATTCAAAGACAGGGTTACATCGGTGGCTCTCTCAAAGGCCCTTGAATTCGATGTCAAGGCTGTGGGATGCGCAAGCACTGGCAACCTCGCGGCTGCCGTGGGCGCACATGCTGCCAAGGCCGGATTACCTGCATATATCTTCATCCCGGGTACAATAGAACTTGGCAAGATAGTCCAGATGCTGATTTACGGTCCGCATGTGATCGCAGTGGAAGGGACATACGATGATGCCAACCGCCTTGCAAGTGAAGTAGCGGATTCGCATCCGGACTGGGCTTTTGTGAACATCAACATCCGCCCGTATTACACGGAAGGCTCAAAGACACTGGCGTATGAGACCGCCGAGCAGCTCGGCTGGCAGACACCGGACCACATCGTTGCACCACTTGCAAGCGGCGCGCTGCTTTGCGCTATCTCGCGCGGGTATAAAGATCTTGAACGCGTCGGATTGGTGGACGGGGCAGATGTAAAATTATCAGGCTCGCAGCCCCTCAACTGTTCTCCCATAGCGACTGCAGTCCGGAACAACAGCGAAGTCGTGCCAGTCAGGAACTTTGAGACCATAGCTCACAGCCTTGCAATAGGCAACCCCGCAGACGGCTACTATGCAAAGAAGACGATACTGGATTCAGGCGGTTATGCGGCCACCCCGACAGATGCAGAGATAATCGAAGCCATCCATCTCCTTGCAAGAACAGAGGGCATATTCACCGAACCCGCAGGCGGCACGACGGTTGCCGGCTTAAAGAAACTGGTGGAAAGCGGTCATATACAGCCAGATGAGCGCGTGGTCGTTTACGTTACAGGGAACGGTCTTAAAGCGCAGGACACGCTTCTCAAATCACTTCAGCGCCCGCCCGTGATCAAGCCTATGCTGGGCGAATTCGAGCGTCTCGTAGCGCCAAAAATTGATATTCATAAGCAGCAAGAGATAGCGCCTCTTGCGCGGACATAAAGGTGATATAAATGGTAAAAATAAGATTCTCTTCTGCATTAAGCAATGTTACGCATGCACGTGAAACGACCCTGGACCTTGGCGACACGAACGTAAAAGCTGTGCTGGATAAACTCATCGAGCAGTACGGAGCCGATTTTGAGCGCCGCATACTTGATAAGGGCGAAGTAAGGCGGTTCGTGAACCTGTACGTGAACGGCGAGGATATAAGGCATTTAAGCGGTCTTAACAGCCCCGTGAAAAACACGGATGAGATATCAATACTCCCCGCAGTGAGCGGGGGATAATATTAAGCCTCTTTTTCAAAAATCTTTATATTTTTCTGCGCCAGCAGAATAATTTTTCCAATTAATATCCCGATGATCATGCCGCCTATCACATCCGCCGGGAAATGCACCCCCACGTATATCCTGCTCAAACCCACAATGAACGAGAAAGCATAGAGGTATTTACCATACTCAGGATGAAATCTTGACGCGATAGTGGCCGCAATAAAACTCAGCTCCGTATGCCCTGAAGGGAAGGACGGATCGGATTCAGGAGGCGTCAATAACCTTGTGGATGCTATCAGTTCATAAGGCCTTGTCCTGTCAATAATAAGTTTTAACGGATAGGTAAAAATCGCCCCTGCAATGATCCCGAATGCCATAAGCAGGGCGAGTTTCCTCTCTTTTTTGAACCAAAAATAAGCGATGAGGAGAGTCCAGAAAACGTACGTAAGTAATCTCAGGTCCGGAAAGACGATATCAAAGACCGGGTTCGTGATATTGTGGTTGATATACAGAAAAGTCGAGTGGTCTATCGATTCAATATATGTCAAGAAGCTCATTGTTATTATTCCTTAATACCATGATATTCTCTCAAACAGCTCAGGGCCGCTTTTTTTGACACTTTCATATTTTTTTGCCAAATCAGAAAATTGTATCGCCCTTTTCCTAAACCTTATATTGTTCAGCAGGATATAAATTTTTTCAAAATTAAATTGATTGGCTAACATTACTTATATAAGCAATAATTACAAATTAAAGGATGTGAGAACGGCAGTACTTGGTGGTGGCCTTACCGGGGTCACTCTGGCCCGTCTGCTTTATGAAACGGGTGAAGAGGTGACAGTCCTTGAACGAGAATCTGATTATGGCGGACTATGCTGCTCCAGAATTAATTCCGGATTTACTTTTGACAGGGGAGGCTCGCACATCATTTTCAGCCGCGATGCAGAAGTCCTCAAATTTGTACATGATGTACTCGGAGAGAACAGGCAGCAGAATATACGCAATACAAAAATCTTCTATAAGGGACAATATATCAAATATCCATTTGAAAATGGGTTATATCAGCTTCCCAAAGAAGATCTCTTCTTCTGTATTAATGAATTTATTAAGACGATGATTGCCGTTGAAAAAGGTGAATTGGAGCCCCCAACGAATTTTCGTGAGTGGATCATCTATACCTTCGGGAAAGGCATTGCTGACTTGTACTTGATTCCCTATAATGAAAAGATATGGAAATTTCCAGCAGAGCGGATGTCATTGCACTGGGTGGATGGACGCATTCCCCGTCCCCCTGTGGAGGATGTGATAAAGTCAGCTATAGGTATTGAGACAGAAGGGTACACTCACCAAGCAGTTTTCAGTTATCCCAAAAAAGGTGGAATAGAAGCATTGATTAAAGCAATTGCTCTGCCCATAAAAGAAAAAATACGCACAGGGTTTCCCGTATCTTCTATCAGGGAGAAAGACGGGATTTTTACTATCAGTGACGGCACCTATAAAGTCACTGCCGACCGCTGTATATCGACTATACCATTACAAGAACTCCTGAAATGCCTGGATGGTGTCCCTGAACGTGTCCAGCTATCCTGTGATAAGTTAAAGTATAATTCACTGGCCTGTGTTTTTATTGGTATAAAGGGAAAAGTTCCGAACATTTCATGGCTGTATGTCCATGAAAAAGATTTGGGCTTATTTAACAGGGTCTCATTTCCCTCTAATTACAGTCCTGAGGTGGCGCCTCCCGGACATTCATCAATCCTCGTCGAGATAACATATCATGAAGGTGATCAGGCATCAGCCATGCCAGACCGGGAAATTATCAACCATACGGTAGCAGCCCTAAAAAATATGAATATAATCAATACCCATAATGAGGTAGTTTATACCGCCTTGGAACGGCAAAAATATGCATATGTTATTTATGACCTCGATTATTTAAGGAATATCGCCATAGTTAAAGACTTCTGTATGAAAAGAGATATTAGGCTTGTCGGACGCTTTGCAGAGTTCGAATATCTTAATATGGATGGTTGTATCAGGAATGCCCTTAATTTTACGAGGAATAGATAATGCGAGTGAACATTTTTGCTGAGGATATTCTCTCTCTTAAATATATTGGATGTTCAACAGTAGCAAAGACACTCTACAAGCAGTTATCCCGAATGCCGGACATAGATGTATCATGGAATTCGGGCAATTATGACTTTGATGTTGTTCATTACCACACTTTCGGACCATTATCGCTTCTAAATAGGAAATATTCTCATGGTGTCAAAATATTAACTGCGCACTCTACGCCTCGCGTCAATGAAGGCAATCTGGCATTCAGCAGATCCATCAATAGTTATTATCCCGATATATATCGAAAGTTTGATCATATTATTAACGTTTCAGTACCATGTCAACGTGAAATCGAGCAAATGCTACCAGATATTCCCACTACGCTGATACCTAATGGGATTGATCGGGATTTTTTCAAAAGAGATGAAAATAAACGGAAGATTTTCAGAGAAAAATTAAATATTGAGGATGATGAAAAAGTGGTACTTACTGTAGCACAGCAGACGACACGTAAGGGAATATATGATTTTATTAAACTCTCAAGAATGTATCCTGAGATACGGTGGATCTGGATTGGCGGAGTCCCCTATGGGGCGCTCTCAAAAGATTATTTTCAGATAAAACTAATGAAGAGCCTTTGTGGGGACAATACTATATTTACGGGATTTATCCCTGATATCATAGAAGCGTACAGTGGATCAGATGTATTTTTCATGCCTTCTTATGCAGAAACTTTTGGATTAGTAATCCTAGAGGCATTAGCCTGCGATCTGCCGGTAGTTGCCCGCGGAATACCGGAATTCAGAAATATTTTTGGAGACATGGTGCACTTCTTTAATAATATAAAGGAGGCTGCAGCGCAGATCACAGATGATGATTCATTAAGGCGCTATTCTGTCAGGTCACGTGCTTTCACCGAACAGTATGACATTAAAAATATTGCAAATATGCATTGTAGTCTTTATAGGAAGCTGATCGAAACATGATATCCGTAATTATCCCCACCTACAATGAAGAAGGCAGCATTACAACCTGTCTTGAGTCCCTCAGCCATCAGACACTTAATAGGGACGAATACGAGCTCATCGTAGTTGATGGAAATTCGAAGGACAGAACATGTGAACTGGCACGGGCATATGCAGATGAAGTTATGACCCAGACAAGCAAAAAGGTAGGAGGAGCCAGGAATGATGGTGTATTGAGTGCTCAGGGGAATATCATTGCTACCACCGATGCAGATTGCATTATTCCTCCCGAATGGCTTGAGATAATAAAGAATGATTTCGAGTCGCAAGATATTGTTCAACTCTATGGGACTGTTTATCCGATTGAAGAGGGGATAAAACACAAAATCTCTATTATGGGTGCAAATACTTTCTCCAGAATCGGGTATTATACCCGCACCCTGTATTATACGCTGGGATGCAACACTGCATTTGATAAAAGAGCCTTTATCAGTGCTGGCATGTACCGGTGTATCGATGCAGGCGATGACCTTGAGATTGCAAGGAGAATGCGAAAAATAGGGCGTGTGATGCTGGATGATCGTATGAAAGTCGGATTCTCAATGCGCAGGTTCCAGCAATTCGGGACGATAAAATCAGTTTATGAATGGCTATACATAGTTACCAATGGAGGCAAAGCTTCAAAATACTCATACTCGAAACGAGATTACAAATAACCGTAAATATATCCTGTGGACCATATCCTGCTAACCCTTGTTCAGGCGCCTTGCAATAAATATTACTATGATCGCTGCGATAGCCTCAAAAGCCGGGGCTTTTGTTCTTTGTGCCGTTGCGTTTGCGGTCTGAGCAGGCAGCGGCGTCTCTTCCATAAACGGCGTAAGCGCAGGTTTTATCGGTGTCTGGTTGGTGGATACAGCATGGGAATCAAGCACCAGCGAGGTCTTTGCGACCATTTTGGCATAAGTGTACTGGTTGATCTTGTCAACAGGCTCGGTCATAGTATCGGCATATTCATACGCGCTCACCGCGAGCGTGGGCTCGATACCGCTCCTCCTGGCTTCATTTATAGCTGCTTCTGCGGCACTGGCGCTCTGCTCGGCCTTTTTGGTAGCATCGACCTCACCGAGCAACCCTATGATGGTACTGGATTTCACTGTAGCCTGCAGGGCATCGAAAATCGCACCCGCATAGTATCCCTGCATCATTTCTTTCTGGGCATGATCAATATCCTCACTTGAGATGGTGGTAATGTCCGGGTGTGCCGCGCTTTCGGACATCAGCGCCTGCATATAGGTATCTATCGACTGCGCCTGGCTCAGGTACCAGCCTGCACGGTCTTTCAATATGCTTTCCGGAATTATTTTCCCACTGGGTGATGCAAGCGTCAGCCACCACTGCGCCGTGCGCGCCCTTTCATTTGCAAGAGCAAGCGGGGGAATCATATCCTTGGAACCGTTGAGTTTCTTTGCATCATCAAGCCTCGCCCTTGCAGTAGTTATCCTGGATTCAGCCGCGCCGACAGCGCCCGCATCCGTTACACCGTACATTTTGAAGTTCTCAAGATCTGTCTCCGAGCTGCTGATCTGTTTTTCCACTTTACCTGACAGGTCGTTAAGATACTGCTCTTTATCCCCTGCTTTGCCGTACCCGTAATTCCACTGTGCTGTGCGCATGTTAACCATTGAATTAAAGTACAATGAGGTTGCTGCATAGTATTTCTTATTATCGTACATACCATCTGCCTGGCTGCGGATATCTTTAGCCTGCTTCAGGAATTTATCGTCCTGAGGCACAAGAGCAGCCGTCCCATTGTACATATCGCTGGATTCTTTATTTAATTTGGTCGCAAGAGGTTCAAGCAGGCCGAGGTAACCCGGGGTAATAATAGTACCGTTATACTCAGGTTTTTTTATCTCGTTCCCCGTAAAAGCCAGAACAGCATCTTCTATCGTACCGACTTCCTTCACCGTGACATTTAATTTTTTCCCAAGTTCAACAACATCAACGGTCTCGTCCTTTACCTGGCTGATTATGAAAGTACCATTTGTGCTGCCTGTGGTCTTCCTGACTGTAACGGTGCTTTGCCCCTGCGGGATAAGGAAAAGAGTGGCATTTTTAGCAGCCGCCGCCTCTAACTTGTAAGGGATACCGCCAACAGGACCTATGGATTCATCCGGGTTTATCATGCCTGTCATCACAACGTCCGGCTTCAGCGTCCAGTTGTTCATGGCTGCAATAGTTGCTACTGTCAGTGCTCCGCCTGCGGATGGTCCTCCTATGATAGGGGAGCTTATATCAATGATATAATAAAAATCATAGGTTCTCTCATCTATCCCCATCACGTCGGAAGCCACCATCGCGGCAAGCCTTGCCGAGCCCTGAAGATCGACCTGCGTGTAAGGGTTCGTATCCACAAAAACATGCCCTGTTCCATTTGTGACTATTATCCGGGCTCCAAGCAGCACACCTTCATCTCCCCCCCCATCTGCGCTGCGATCAGCTACGAGCGGGATTGTAACCCCATCCTCCAAGGCTTTAACGTTGCTCAATGCAATTAAAAGTATTAAGATAACCCAAACGAATTTCTTGTTCATTTCTTCACAAATACTCATATATTAGATAAAATACTTAAAACCACTGTAAATTATGCGCCTATCAGACCCCTACACAATCCCCTATAAAGGCATTTATGCCGTAGCGGACATGAAAAACGAACATGTTGAGATAATGGAACACTCCAGTTGCTATGGCGGCTCCGCCTGGGCACTGTACCATTATTCCAAGAGCCCGCTCGTCATTAAAAGCCGCTCTGTCGGGGATATGATGCGCTACCTCGTCAGGACAGGGAACTCAGATCTTCAACTTCAGTCCTCGGTTGCGGCTGCCGGCATTGAATCCGTCATTGTCAATAATAAAGAGATAGAGATAACCTACAGCGGTCTCGGGGGCGGAGGCGTCGGTGCAACGACATGCAGGGCTTACGCAAGCGGTGTCCTGCGCTGCCGGATCTCGGAATCAGGCGGCGGAAAGCGCGCAAGCGGTACGATCGTTGTACCGAGAAGGGAAAGAGCGCTCATAGGAATAGATAACACTGACTCAAAAGAAGTGGGTGCGACATGGACGCTGGCTCATAATATCGCGGCAGCAGTCGATTCGCTCGAACACAAGTACATCTCCCATACGCTTGTCCAGCTTTATCCCGTACCTGACAAGACACAGAATTGTGTCGCGACCGTGCTTGAATTTGCATGCGTTGAAGGCGCAAAGAAAGAGTTGCTTGAAGGAATAAAAGAAGGGCTTCTGGAATACAGCGTGTCCAAAGAAACGGGAATGGTCGCATTGTCTGATTTTGATGCCGCTTCTCTTATGGAATACAGCCAGCTTTGCAGGAGCAGGATGATAACAAAAGAGCTGACATTAAAAACCGCGAAAGAGGCCGGGGTTGAGATATGCATCGGCGGAAAAGGCATCATAGGCGCTCTTGCAGCACTTCCCTGGTTTTCGCGCAATGATGAATCGGTGACGCTATGATCGGAACGGATGCTGCCGTTTGTGCGCTCCTTGACAGCGGCGTAAAAATAGTAACAGGTGTTCCGGGCTATCCGGTAACCGGGTTGATGGAGGCACTTGGGGAGAAAATAAGGCACGAATGGTCTGTCAATGAAAAAGTTGCTCTTGAAATCGCGCTTGGCTCATCCGTCTGTGGGGAACGCAGCGCTGTTATAACAAAGCATGTGGGGATGAATATCCTGTCTGACCCCCTGATAACTTCTGCGACCAATACGATAGGCGCAGGCGTGGTGATCTTTGCAGGGGATGACCCCGGTGTGCAGAAATCCCAGAACGAGCAGGATTCGCGGTTTTACGGGCTTATTGCAGAGGTTCCTGTATTTGATCCCTCGACGCCTGAAGCTCTTTACCTCAGCATCAGGGAAGCGTTCGGATTATCAGAAAAAGTAAGCACCACCGTAATAATCAGGATTACCGACAGGCTTCTTAAAAGCGAGGGGAACTTCAACAGGATAAATAAACCGGACTACAAACCGCAATCGTTCGATAAAAAAATATGGCATCTTACTATGCTGGGCAAGCATCAGCGCTTTCACAGCACTTCATTTCCTGAAATGTGCAAATACGCAGAAAGATGCCAATTGAATGTTTATAAAAAAAGAGGGACTATCGGGATAATATCTTCAGGCTTCCCATCATCGCTGGTAGAATCAGTGATCCCCGAGAACTTCTCACACCTTTCTCTCGGGCTTGTTAACCCGCTGCCTCAGGATATGATCAAACGCTTCCTGGATGAGCATGAGCGCGTACTTGTTGTGGAAGAAACCGAACCTGTTATAGAAAAACAGTTACCGGGGAAAGTCTCAGGAAAACACACAGGTCATATGCCTTACGGGCTTGTTGAAATCAAGGACATACAAAAAGCGATCGAAAATATCCATAAGGATAATGTGGCGCATAATATCACGTCGCAGACAGTTGAGGAAAGGGGGGAGCGCCCTGTATGCGAGGATTGCCCGTATATCCCTCTGTACAGCGCGATAAAGGAACTGAACGTGCCTGTTGCAGGCGACCTTGGATGTGCCATACTGACTTCACAGCCGCCTCTTTCTCTTCTTGACGCGGCGTTCTCCCTGGGTTCGGCCATCGGTACTGCCTGCGGATTTAACAGGAAGGGGATTGCAATAATCGGGGATTTCGGTCTTGCACATTCAGGGATGGCTGGGCTTATCAACGCAGTCCATAATAAACATGAAGTGGTAGTGGTAGTGCTGCAAAACGATATTGCAGCTATGACGGGAGGGCAGCAGGTTCCTGATCTGACGGGGTTGGTTGAATCTTGTGTTCAGGATACGGAGATAATAAACCCGCAGGCTGATATTGATATTAAGGGTTTACTTGAGGAAAAGCTCAAGAAGAAGGGGATTTCGGTGGTTCTGGCGCGGGCGAGGTGTCCGAGATATTGAACACTTTATAAAGTAGTAATGGAAATCGGAACCCTGTTTTCGAAAAACGGGGCACCATTGCGTGGATAGATGTTTTGGAGTAAGCAGCTCAGCAACTTGCGATTAAGCCGTTTGCTCAATACTTGATTTTTCAGCAACCGCCACATACTCTGCAAATGATTTTGATTCTGGAATTGGTAGATGATCTTCCAGTAACCCCTGTATATGCATTTCTATAGCTTCATACATATTCTTTTCAGTTTCTTCACGGGTAGCACCAGTAGCCACACAGCCGGGTAAGTCTGGTGAATATGCGGAGTAGTTATTGTTTACTTTTTCGATTACAACAAGGAAACGATACATATTACTTCACCTTTTTTAATTGAGCTTGCTTTAGTATACTGTTTAATGTTCCTGGCGACAAATCATCAGCCGGATGACCAGCGATTGTTACTCTACCTGGTTTGGTTGGATGCTTGTATTGTTGATGGCTGCCTTTAGTTGCAACCAGATACCAACCATCGGCTTTTAGCAATTTTATAATTTTGCGTACTTTCATTGTAATCTGTTTTCATGGATATTTAAATATAACTCAATATGGATATTCTTTAGAATCCGTAACATACATAAACATGACACCCTGATTTCCTTTTGGTACGTTATTGGGGAGGCTGTTATATCTTCGGGATGGCGTTCGAATAACAAATACGTTAGATACTTTGAGGAACATCCCATTTCAGCGTCATTTTCAACCAGAACGGCTATGGAAAATCCTTATAAGGTTTAAAATATTAAAAGATATTGCATGGAAACCGAAACTATAGCTGAATTGAAGAAGATTCGTGCAGACCTTGATATGCTTACGAATCTATATTCAAAACTTGTTGATAGGCTAATTCCAGAAGAAGAACCAGAGGCCGAAGACCTCAAAGCAATAAGGAGCAAGGATAGAATAGCTTCAGAATCCGAACTTCTAAAGGCATTGGAAGCATGACCTTTGAAATAAATATCAAAGGCAAACCTTTAAAATTTATTTCATCCCTGCAAAAACATGATAGAGAACGCCTCAAAGAAGCGATTCTTGTTTTAAAAGAAGACCCTGTTCCTATAAAATCCCTTGATATTGCCAAACTAAAAGGTGAAAAGAATAAGTATCGCATACGTAAAGGGAAGTTCAGAATTGTTTATGAAGTTATTTGGGAGCAAAAGCTTATCCTGATTCATAGAGTCGATTTTAGAAGCGATGTTTATGAATAAATCGTTCCGAACAATTGATAAACAATATAATATAAATTATACACAAAAGTTATTTGATAAAATAGCTCCTCTATATCCATGCAAAGGTGACCACCGTGGGCGAACAAAAAATAAAACTCTTCGGCATATCAGGCAGCCCGAGAAAAGCATCAACCGATTACATCGTGAGAGAAGCGCTGCGGTACGCCAGCGAAAAATATCCCGCAGAGACCGAATATTTCTCAGCCCAGGGGAAAAAACTCAACTTCTGCATCCACTGCGATTACTGCATACGGGAAAAGAAGGGCTGCATCCATAACGACGATATGGTGCAAGTCTACGAGAGACTGAAATGGGCTGATGCGCTCATAATCGGCACGCCGGTATACCAGGGGATGGTGAGCGGTCAGACCAAGGTCATAATGGACAGGTGCAGGGCAATAGCAGCGCAGGATCTTCACTTCATCCAGAACAAGCCCGGCGCCGCGCTTGCAGTAGGGGGCGACCGCATCGGAGGGCAGGAGCCGTCGATACAGGCAATACTTAACTTTTATGTCATAAACGAGGCAATCCCAGTGGGCGGCGGCTCATTCGGCGCGAACCTGGGCGGGACGCTGTGGTCAAAGGACAGGGGCGCAGAGGGCGCAAAAGAGGATGAGGAAGGCTTAAAAAGCATGCGCAAGACCGTGAACAGGCTGATGAACATGGCTTTAATGATCAAAGAGAATAGATTAGTATAATGGCGGAGTGGTAAATAAATGACTCTACGGATCGCATGGGGAATCACAGGTTGCGGCGACTACCTTAAAGAAAGTATTGATATAATGAAAGAACTCACAAAGGAATATAACCTTGAAGTCAGGGTGTATCTTTCGCAGGCAGGCGAAACTGTGGTGAAATGGTACAAGCTTTTCAACGAGCTAAAATCCAGCTTCCCCAGGACTTTTGTTGAAAAATCCCCGAATGTCCCGTTCTTAGTGGGGGATTTGCAGCTTGGTAAATATGATTTTCTCCTCATAATGCCATCCACCTCGAACACAGTCGGAAAGATCGCGTCAGGAATCTCCGATACTCTGCTCTCCAATGCGGCGGCGCAGGCTATGAAAGGAAAAGTGCCGGTATATATTTTTCCCGCAGACCAGAAAAGAGGGGAAATTACTACGGATTTACCCGGCGGAAAGAAACTCACGCTTACAATGAGGGACGTGGACCTTGAAGCTGTGGATAAGCTCAGGAGGATGCAGGGTATAACTGTTATGGGACATCCGGATGAGATGAGGGAAATCGTTAAGAAACATCTTGAAGGCAAAAAGTGATTCAGGGCTTTTCGTATTCAAAATAGCTGCATACGTTATCTTTACATCGGATTATCTTCCCTTTAATATTATTTTCTATTATTTCAAGCTCGATTGCGCTTGGTTCGGCTATTCCGGGCACAATTACGCTTCCGGGCGAGAGCAGCAGCACCCCCGTCTTTTCCACAATCGGATGATGGAAATGACCGAATACCAGCACATCCACATCCATATCTTTAGCAAGGTAGCGGAGACGGTCAGTGTTTTCTGATGCGAGCTGCCCTTTGTGGATAACTCCTATTCTCACACTTTCTACTTCGATGGTTTCGCGTTCAAGAAGGAGCCTCATCACTTCAGGAGCGTCTGTATCTCCGTGAACTGCGATAAGTTTCCCTAGATTTTTAAGTTCGTTGTAGCATCCAAAAGTTTCGAAATCCCCTGCATGGATTATAATATCTGAGCTTTTGAGTATTGAGATGAGGTCTTCTGGAAGGCGCGCCAGCAGCGATTGCCCTGGTTTGATATGTGTGTCTGATATAATAATGAGCTTCATATGACCCTTTCCAATGATTATTACAATAACGATTATTTATGACATATATCCGTTAAGTTAATATAAGACCTATCTCATCTCGAATAGACAAATATATAATATAAGTTGAAGTCCAGTTAATATAAATCGAGTCCAGATGAAAGCATCCTAAACAAACCTGTGTTTGAATGCGAAGGTGGAACGGGAGGAAGCATGCAAACAGGGTTTAAATGTGAAAATGATCGGAAAAATTGTAGCTGATTCCATGTGATAAAAACGATGATAGATAAAGATAAGACTAAAAAGCAGCTTGCAGACGAATTGGTAAAAATGCACCAGAAGGTTGCTGAATCGGAAAAGCCGGAAATAGAACGCAAACGGGTTGAGGAGACACTACGGGCAACCATCGTAAGGCTTGAGGAGGAGAAAGCCAAAACCGAAGCGATTATTGCAGCCATAGGCGATGGTATAATCATCCAGGATACTGATTTTAAGATCATACACCAAAACCAGGTCCAGAACGAATTATATGGGGACCGCATTGGTGAGTACTGCTACAAAGCATATGAAGGCAGGGGTTCTATCTGCGAGGGCTGTCCTGTTGAATTGTCATTCAGGGACGGAAAGATCCACAGGGCAGAAAGAAGTTTGACTACTGAGAATGGGGTAACATACTTTGAACTTACGGGATCGCCTCTACGGGATTCTGCAGGAAAAATCATAGCAGGGGTCAAGGTTATCAGGGACATTACCGAGCGCAAGCGGATCGAGGAGGAATTGCTGAAAAGTAATCGCCAGCAAAATGCAATCCTTAATAATATTCCCGATATCGCCTGGTTAAAAGACAAAGAGAGCAGGTTTATAGCAGTAAATAGACCATTTGCAGATGCATGCGGGATGAGCCCTGAGGAACTGGTCGGCAGGACAGACCTGGATATCTGGCAGCAGGAGCTTGCGCAAAGGTACAGGGTTGACGATAGGGAAGTTATGGCAACAGGCAGGCGAAAACAGGTTGAAGAGCCGCTGGTAGATAAGGAAGGTAAAAAAACATGGATAGAGACCATCAAAACACCTATTTACGATAATAAAGGTGAGGTCATAGGTACGACCGGAGTTGCCCGTGATATTACCGAGCGCAAACTGATGGAAGAAAAGCTGCAAAGGGCACACAATGAATTAGAAATACGAGTCCGGGAACGGACTGCCGAACTGGAAGAAGCCAATAATGCGATTCAGGAGTGGACTTCCGAACTTGAAAAAGCCAACGAATCACTGCAAGAGGGCGAAGCGAGGTACAGGGAACTTGCCGAAAGTATCGACGAGGTCTTTTATGCAATGGACAGAGAGCTAAGATATACCTACTGGAATAGTGCATCTGAAGCTCTTACAGGGATTTCAGCGAAAGATGCTGTTGGAAAATCCCTATTTGAGCTTTTCCCTGAACTGAGAGAATCAAAAGCGGAGAAGCTGTATAAAGAGGTATTAAAAACTCAGCAACCCCAGCATTTTGTGAATAAGTACCGGGCCGGGGGCAAGAACCTTGTTTTTGAGATTAATGCTTATCACTCCAAGTTCGGTATATCTATTATAGCCAAAGATATCACGGAGCGCAGGCGGGCGGAAGAGAAAGTACTGGAACAGGCAGCCCTTCTCGATAAAGCGCACGATGCTATTGCAGTTTATGACATGGAACACCGCCTCATCTACTGGAACAAAGGTGCACAGCGCCTGTATGGTTGGATAGCAGGAGAAGTTATAGGCAAGAATCCCGATGAGTTTCTGCATAAAGAAGAGTCACCACAGCTTATCGAAGCCAAAAAGAAGGTCGTCGAAGAAGGTGAATGGACAGGCGAGCTTCGACATGTAACGAAAGAAGGTAAGGAGATCATTGTTGAAAGCCGCTGGACCCTGGTGCACGATAGTAAGAGAAAACAGAAATCAATACTGGTCATCAACACTGACATAACGGCGAAGAAAAATCTGGAAACGCAGTTGCTGCGTGCACAAAGACTGGAGAGTATAGGCACGCTTGCCAGCGGCATAACGCACGATATCAACAATGTGTTGTCACCGATAATGATGTCGCTGCAATTATTACAGGAAAAGTTCCCGGATGACGAAAGCAGGAAATTGCTTGATATTCTCGAAAGAAGCACTCAGCGTGGAGCTGATCTGGTAAAGCAGGTCCAGTCGTTTGCGCGAGGTGTAAAAGGCGAACGTGCAGCTCTTCAGGTAGCACGTATCATGTCTGAAATAAGGCAGATAATAAAAGAGACATTTCCAAAATCCATCGAAGTCAGAATTGATGTACCCGAAGATCTCTGGACGATATCGGGAGATGCCACGCAACTACACCAGGTGCTGATGAACCTCTGCGTGAATGCCCGCGATGCGATGCCTGACGGCGGAACCCTCGGCATCTGTGCTGAAAATATTTTTATCGATGAGAGCTACGCCCGCATGAACATCGAAGCAAAAGTTGGTCGGTACATAGTTACTACTGTCTCTGATACAGGCACCGGCATTCCTCATGAAATAATAGACAGGATTTTTGACCCGTTTTTCACGACAAAAGAGTTGGGCAAGGGCACCGGTCTTGGTCTTTCTACAGCCCTTGCGATCGTGAAAAGCCACGGTGGATTTATAAACGTATACAGCGAAGTTAATAGGGGAACTACATTTAAAATATATTTACCTGCTATTATGGCTAACATAGCACAAGAAGTAGAAGAACATACCAAATTTCCGACAGGGCAGGGAGAGTTGATCCTGGTTGTCGATGATGAGACCCAGATTCGCGAGATTGCCAGTTTAACACTGGAGACACACGGTTACAGAGTGCTCACGGCTAATGATGGGGCAGAGGCAATAGCAGTGTACACACAGAACAGAGATAAAATCAAGGTTGTTCTTATGGATATGATGATGCCGGTTATGGAGGGGGCGGCAAGCATTCGGGAACTGCGTAAAATTAACCCTGAAGTTAAGATTATCGCATTCAGCGGGCTAACCGAAAGGAACAGGCTTGCAAGAGTTGCGATAAACCACATATATGCTTTTTTGCCAAAACCTTTCACGTCGGAAAGATTATTGAAAACAATATACGAAGTTATTAATGCGAAATAGAAGCTAATACGGGAAGGATGAACTGTAGCATCATCGTGGTTTCGATTTTAACCATTTCTCAATGACATCTTCAAGTTTAATATCTACTTCTTCGATCCTGTACCTGACCCTCGCTACAGGCTTATTGAGCTTCAGCAGTCCGCCTAAATCAATTGGCGTCCCTGCTATCACAGCATCGCAATCTGTAGCGTTTATGGTCATCTCAAGTTCCTTCATCTGTTCCTGACTGTATCCCATGGCGGGCAGCACAGCGCCGAGGTGCGGGAAATCCCCATAGACTTTAGAGATCGAGCCCACAGCGTGCGGGCGCGGGTCAATCACTTCTTTTGCCCCGTATTTTTTAGCGGCTATTGTCCCGGCTCCAAAAGCCATGCCGCCGTGGGTGAGAGTAGGTCCGTCTTCCACGACAAGGACACGCTTTTCTTTTATCAGCTCAGGATCATCGGCAGTGATCGCCGACCTGGCTTTTATTATAAGTGCTTTATTATTTATGGATTTGATATTATTAATTACCAGTTCCACGTCCTCTTTCCTTGCTGAATCCACCTTGTTCACGATGACCACGTCCGCAAGCATCACATTCACTTCCCCCGGATAATAGGTAAGCTCGTGCCCGGGCCTGTGCGGGTCAGCGATAACGATATGCAGGTCCGGCTTATAGAACGGAATATCGTTGTTCCCGCCATCCCAGATGATAACGTCAGCCTCTTTTTCCGCAGAACTCAGGATTTTCGCAAAATCAACGCCACTGTAAACTACAGTTCCGCAGCAGATGTAGGGTTCATATTCTTCTCTCTCTTCGATAGTGCACTCATTAGTAATGCAATCTTCCATCGAGGCAAACCTCTCGCACTCCTGCTTCAGTAAATCCCCGTAGGGCATGGGATGGCGCACCACGACCACCTTGAACCCTTTTTCCTTCAATATGTCCACCAGTTTTTGCGAGGTAGGACTTTTGCCCGAACCCGTCCTGACAGCGCATACCGAAATCACGGGTTTTTTTGATTTGAGCATGGTGCTTTCAGTCCCCATCAGCCGGAAATCCGCCCCCGACGCCAGGACTAATGAGGCTTTCTGCATAACGGCCTGGTGCGATAAATCGGAATAAGCGAGGACAACCTGTTCTATGCCATGCTCTTTTATCAATCCCGGTAATTCCTCCTCCGGATAGATGGGGATATCCTTTTCGTACAGCGGACCTGCCAGTTCCTTTGGGTAAGTGCGCC
The DNA here is from genome assembly GCA_902386135.1 of uncultured archaeon. Classification (GTDB taxonomy): domain Archaea; phylum Halobacteriota; class Methanosarcinia; order Methanosarcinales; family Methanoperedenaceae; genus Methanoperedens. Next base: position 11,059 of record CABMIB010000068.1, on the reverse strand, counting down.
CGGCTATGCCCGGAATCTGCGCTGCTGTGAAAGCTATGACCTCGTAATCTTCGTTATCTCTGAAAAAAACATTGAAATTATGAAAATCCCGTCCTGCGGCACCCATTATTAAGACTTTTGTTCTCATGGACTAACCTCGCTTATACTCATTATCTCTGGGTTAATTTAACATTATTGTTTGCATCCGGAAAATCCTGCGCAGCTATTGGGTTTCCTACAAATAAAAACTGTTTTTATATTAATATCTAACTAATATTTAGTAAGTTATATATGTCGCTAATATAATTATGATAATGCTTATCATAATTAATGAATTAAGGAGAAAACCGGTTATGGTTATAAAATCGAATAGCGTAAAAGGAACTGTATATTTTGTATTGCTGGGTCTGTTGCTCTCTGTAGTTGCGGCGGGAGGGGCAGGAGCGATACCCGGATTTTATTTTAGAGGATATACATATAATGAAACAAATGCCGCATTAAATAACACTAATGTCACCATCGAGGTTTACCAGATGGGCTCAGGCGGACCGCCGACGCTTATAAACGTATATTCTAGCTCAAGCAATGAATCGGGATACTTTAATGTATCCGGCATTCCTAGTTTCCCACAGTATTTTTATAAACCTGTTTTAAAGCACTTTAACGCTACAACCAATGATCTTGATTATATCGGTCAGTCATTACCTCAATTCCCGTATCAAATGATTTCAATGCTTACAGTAGACAGCCCGATGAATTTCTACCTGAGAAAGGGTGGAACAATAAACATAAACGCGACCAACGGGACTGCCAACCAGCGATTCAGATACATGATAAAGGATACAAGACTGGGCTACCCGATAGCAGATAACTTCAGTGTTGAAGTAGAGAATGCAAATAACATATACGTTCCTCTGGAACGGAGCTACTCTATCATGATATTCCCTAACCAGAGCCTGCCTATAAGCTATGACTTGGACAATCTCTCCACATACCCGAATAACACGGCAAATATAACATTCAACACAGCTATTAAACTAAGAAGGGTGAGCGGTTATGCAAATTTATCCAACGGCTCGACTAACTTCAATAACCTGACTATAATAGCTTACCTGATGGAACCGGGAAATATGATTGGTAAAGACCACCCGATGCCTTCCAACATGAGTGCATTCAACCGGACGCCGCGATCTGATATATATGATGCAACGAACGGCTCCTACAATATTACTCTGCCCGGCTCAGCAATGGGTGCGGGCGCGAATATAATGCTCTTCGCAGTAGCGAACCGGAGCGGCACTTATTACGGGGCGTTCAGGAATATAACCATGAACTACTCAGCGTCGCCAGTAACTGACTTTAATTTCACATTGCAGCCGCTGTTAGGAACTGTAGAAAATATTGCTGTAACTGATGCAGGTATCTTCGGACCCCAAAACACCCGGAATGTAACAACCCTGCAACTTCCTTTCCAGTTGAAGAACGGAAGTTTGCCAATAACTGGTTTTGCGCATGTTGAAGTTGAGGTTGATTACTCAACTGTATATGCTAACGGACCGGCTTTTAAATGGATGGTAGACGTTCAACAATCAAGCAACGGGTCATTCTCCATCCCGGCAATCAGTGCAGGCATAAAGAAGATCAACGTATTCACACAGGACTTTGTACCTCTCAAGGTTTCAAAGAACGTTTCTCAATTGCAGTCGCAGCCTGTGAATATCAGCATGACATCGTTCAGACCGGGGAAGCCGGATGATACGGCGCTTTCGAATGTAATGCTGGATATGCTGCTGAGCAAGCCGGAATGCGATGTTCCGAACCCTGCAGCGGGCTGTTCCCTGATGCCTGACCCGGCAAACGGGCAGAATATGAGTGAATTCAACCCGTTCAAGGTAGTGATGGGCGGCGGCAAGATAAGCATGAGGATAAAGATGCCAAGCCAGAGAATAACGGTGCATTACAAGAACGTGGATATGATCGCCTCTGGTCCTCCTGATGCGATGTTCGATGACAGTGCAAGCCAGTCACGGAGCGGCTCATCGGTGGAACAGGCATGGAGGTTCGGCAGCAAGGGTCCTGAGATTTACGACGAGGTCCTTATCGGAGTACCTATCAGTTCGGGCATTAGCATTTCAGGAGTAAAAATAGGAAAACTTTACGATGAGAACTGGAACCCGGTATGGGACCTGAGCGCAGGGAATAAATCAGCGGACAGGCCTTCCGATTACAGCGGCTTTAACGACGCATGGTTCGGTTCATCAGGAATGTCCTGCAGTACAAGTAATGCTTCCTCAGAATGCTATATCGACTCAACGAACGGCACTCTCTGGCTCCGAATCCCGCACTTCTCAGGTGTCGGTCCTACGATAGTTGGGACGACCTCATCAAGCAGTAGTAGCGGCAGTGGCAGCAGCGGTGGCAGCACAGGCGGCAGTGGAGTAACAACTTCCGAGCCTATCTCCAATATAGAGAAGGCGGAGAGATATGATGAGGACCTTATTGCCGGTACGCCGGTCACCTACTCGTTCAGTGCAGCCGACAACGGAATATCCCAGATAGTCATTACAGGCAAAGAGAACGAAAATGCGATAACAGTAAGGGTTGAGTCTCTTAAAGGCACCTCAAACAACGCGAAAACCAATGCACCTGGAACCGTATACAAGAACCTGAACATCATAGTCGGAACCAAAAAAATAAAGGAAGCTATAATCAAATTCAAGATTGAGAACTCATGGCTTGTCAACAATAACTTTGCAGGCAGTGAGATCAGACTTGTGAAATGGGACGGCAGCAAGTGGATCCAGCGTGAGACTGCAGAAAAGAGTAAAGACGGGGCGTTCACTTACTTTGAGGCCAAGACCGACAGCTTCTCAAGTTTTGCCATAGTTGCAATGAAGGCTTCTGAGGCGCAGGCCGTACCGGGGCAGACAGATGCGAATGTAACTGCGACTGCTTCGGGTCAGGTGGAGACGACTAATGCCCCATCAGCGGCGTCGAAAGAGAAAGCTCCCGGGTTTGAACCCGTGCTTGCCGTGTTTGCACTTTGTGTGGTATACCTGCTCGGTAAAAAGAGAAGATGAATCCTCATCTTCTCAATTTTTTATAAGGCAGATATGATTTTAAAAAAAGTAAGTTCATTACTTTTTGAGAAAAAAATCGTCTTTTTAATTTTTATATTTGTATTTCTGCTGTTTTTATCAGGTATATTTTCAGTAATAGCGGAAGCTAAAAGCGATAAAATCAAAGGGGATATAAAATCCCACATGTTAAAAGGAGAGAACGTCCCTGTAATAATCATCCTGAAAGACCGGGCTGCTCTTAAAGCGGTCTCAAAAGGCGACGCAGCAGCAATGAAGGATGCAGCTTCAGGCAGCCAGAGGAAACTTTCGGCCGTACTGGACGAGGAAAAGAACAGGGGAAAAGCGAATAAAATAAAACAGCTCTGGATCGTGAACGCTATTGCGGTGAACGCATCGCCTGACCTCATCGAAAGCCTCTCCATGCGCGATGATGTGGCAAGTATAGAACCTGACTCAGAGGTTAAAATCGTTGATGGTTTTTCTGCCCAGGTCTCACAGGGGCAAATCAACAGTGCAACCTCCGAGATAAAGCGCATAAATACTACGAAGATCTGGGAACTTGGGATCGACGGCAGCGGCGTAAACGTATCAGTGATTGATTCCGGGATAGATTATAATCACCCTGATCTGAAAGGGCGGGTCATCAAAGGGTATGATTTCGTTAATAATGATAACGACCCGATGGATGATAACGGTCATGGAACCCATGTTGCCGGAATAGTGGGCGGAAACGGGAGCGAAGGAACTACAACAGGCGTGGCACCGAATGTGAGCTTATTTGGGGTAAAGGTGCTTGACAGCGCAGGCAGTGGTTCTGAAAGCGACGTGATAAGCGGAATAGAGTGGTCCGTGAGTAACGGAGCTAATATAATCAGTATGAGCCTGGGCACCTTTCAAACGTGGACTACAGCAAATTGCGATGCAGATAATCCTGCTATGACAACTGCGATTAATAATGCAGTGAACGCCGGCGTAGTTGTAGTAGCAGCGGCAGGGAACAATGTAGGTGGTGTATCCTCGCCTGGTTGCATCCAGAATGCGATTGCTGCAGGTGCTGTTGATAACACTGATAACATAGCATATTTTTCCGGCAGAGGTGCAGCTATGGCTGATCATGGGGTTGTTGCGCCCGGCGTTGATATCTACTCATTAAATTATTTGGGGGGCTATACTTTTATGTCAGGCACATCAATGGCGACGCCCCATGTTTCAGGTACAATCGCGCTCCTCTTAAATGCCTCGCAAAGACAAGGCACGACGCTCTCACCACCTCAGGTAAAAGCCGTTCTTAATAACACTTCAATAGACCTGGGCGGTGCGGGAAAGGATAATATTTACGGCGCAGGGAGGATAAATGTATCAGCAGCAGTTTTATCTATCGACACTACTGGTCTATCTGTAACCGCAAATCCCACAGGTTATCCTAGCGGGAACACGGCAGCAAAAAATGGTACAGCAATAACCCTCAATGCCACGATAACAGATGCCATCTCAGGAGTAAAAAACGCAAGTGTAAATGTCTCATCCATAAACAGCTCTTTTACCGATGCATCCCTTGCATATGATTCGGGGTTCTGGAAAAATAACAGTATAATTGTAAACGCTTCGGATGGGACTTACTATCTCAACATCACAGCATACGATAACATGAATAACGTTAATAATTCTTCCCGGTTATCCGTTACCGTAGATAACACCCCTCCCCTCATTATCAACACCAGTGCAACCCCCACCCAGATCGAAGCCGGCTCAGGAAGTTCCATATTAAAAGCAAATATAACTGATAACACAAGCGGCGTTGCGCAGGTAACAGTGAACCTGAGCGCAATAGGCGGCTCCTCAGCCAGCCCCATGCAAAATATAAGCGGCGTCTGGCAGCTATCTGTAAATACAACAGCGATTGGGAACTTCTCACTCTCAGTGAATGCCACAGACGGTGCGGGGAATTTTGAGAACATGGATGTCCTGCTGAATGTGACCGATACAACCCCGCCCTTGATAAGCCATGCCGCAGCCGTTCCGGATTCGATAAAGGCAAGCGGGACCGATTATGCCATACTGGAGGTCGGCACAGGCGATTTTGCCAATGTGAGCAGCATAAGGAACGTCACTGTTAACCTCAGCAGTATCGGTGGAAGCGCTGCCCAGGAAATGCAGAACTCAGGCGGCTTATGGCTGTTTAATGTAAGCACGAGCACGACAGGGATAGATGGCACACTGATAAGTCTCCCTGTAAATGTAACAGATTCCGGGAATAATAGCAATACCACGGCCTCCATACTTCTTGGAATAAAAAAGACATTCACTGCGGTTATCGGGACCCCGATATCGTTGAATCTTACGATAGGGACGGTGAACTTCAATTTCTCGATCACCATCCCCGAATCTGCCGTGCTATCAGGTGAGCCGCTGTTCGCTCCTATCGATATTCCTGCGTACGGCGACATGGGCTATGCCGGGGTCGCTCTGAATATATCAAACCTGAGTTTTGATATGCCGCTCAGGATCGAGGTTGAATATAATTCCTCTCTTATCACTGAAAATGAATCAAAACTGAGGCTGTGGACTTACAATACGACTGCAAGCAGATGGGAAATCACAGATAATTCCAGCGTGGATACCATTAATAAAACAGTTACGGGATACACAAGCCATCTTTCAATATTCGCGCCCCTTGCCGATGTCACACCGCCTGTCATTTCAGGAGTTGCGGTATCCTCAATCACCACGAACTCAGCCACAGTAACCTGGACTACGGATGAGGCGTCGCAGGGCAGTGTGAGATACGGTACAGGCAGCGGTGTCTATACATCTACCGAAGAAGAGACCTCAAATGTAACATCTCACAGCGTACAATTAACTGGATTGTCTGCGGGCACCAGGTATTACTATATCGTGAGCAGCAAAGACCAGAGTGACAACACAGCCAACAGTACCGAAATCAGTTTTACAACATCCTCTTCCGGCGGAGGCGGTAGTAGTGCTTCGGGCGGCGGTGGTGGAGGCGGCGGAGGCGGTGGAGCCTCAGCAGAGAACGCTACAAATATTGAGATAAAAGAAAAATATGACCTGTATATTTACAAAGATAAGGTAACGGCATACGCTTTCACCAACCGCAGCAATCCCGTTCTGTTTGTCAATATAACAGGTAATATCAGCGCAGGAGAAATAAATACGGCTGTAGAGATCCTCAGGAACACGTCATCCTTAGTAAAAACGCCTGCGCTAGGCTCAGTTTATAAGAATATCAACATCTGGGTCGGGACATCGGGTTTTGCCGTACCGAGGAATATAAAAAATGCAGAGATAACTTTCAGGGTTGAAAAAGAATGGGTCAAACAATTTGAGCCCGGTACGATCACCCTTTACCATTATGATTCTGGATGGGTTGCACTGCCAACCAGAAAAATAAAAGAGGATGATGTATTTGAGTATTATGCGGCCCAGACCAGGAAGTTCTCTCCTTTCGCGATAACCATGTTGAGAGCCACAGCCCAGGAACCTGCAAGCAGTGTCGCGGCAGCTCAGGTCACTGCTGCGGTGACTGCTGACATTCCTGCAAAAGTGAACCCGGGACCGATACCAGTTGTTCAGAAAACGGAGACGGGCATTATGCTGATAGCAACGGCAATCTTAGTACTAATAACCGCAATACTCGCAGCAGTCTATATCTTCGAGAAAATGAAGATTGCATTCTCACCAAAATGATTATGCTTGCCGTGAACAAATACGCAGCAAGAAATGAGCAATAAAAACATCGATAAAATATCCGGCAGGGTATGGAAATTCGGCGATAACATAGATACCGATGTTATCATCCCGGGCAAATACCTGCGCACCACAGATATGAGCGTATTCGCATCGCACGTTTTGGAAGGGATAGACCCGCAGTTCTCAAAAAAAGTGCAGAAAGGCGATATAATAGTCGCAGGTAAGAACTTCGGGTGCGGCTCGTCAAGAGAGCAGGCGCCGCTGGCACTGAAACATGCGGGTGTTGCATGTATAGTTGCAGAATCGTTCGCCAGGATTTTTTTCAGGAACGCGATTAACGTGGGACTCCCGATCATCGAGGCAAAAGTCGATTGTGAAGAGGGGGATATTATTGAGATCGATCTCGGGAAAGGGCTAGTAAAAAACAAAGACCGCAGCTACCGGGGCACAAGACTTCCCGATTTCCTTCGCGAAATACTCGTGGATGGCGGGCTTGTGGAGCATCGGAAAAAGAAGGCTTTGCAATGATATTCCCGGCAGATTATAAAAGTGTAGGCGTGACGAGGACTGACCCGACAGGGCGGCTCGGTTGCCCGATTTATTTTTCAACCGAATACCTGATCGCCGACCTGCCCTCAGGCTATATCATATACAGGGTAAAAAGTGAAGGCGAAGGCTTATTGAAAAAGCTTGTTTCACTTGAGTTGATCGTAAAAGGGGAACAGATAAGGAAATTCCAGGAAAAACTTGATGCGCACGATAGGACGCGGCTTATAGAATCGGCAATACCGCTGTGCAAAGGACGGGTGAATACAGTGATATTTGAAGGCATGGACAGGCATATCATTTTCGTGCACGAGCCGAGCCTTCATGAAGTGATGGAGATAGAGATCATCGATATCATGCCCCCCGAGCCGCCGTGGCTTGCTTCTGCCATAGATAGGCTTGTAAAAAGCGGCATACTGGGAGAACTTAATATCAGGTTCACTAAAAAACTCATCGATTTGCGCTCATTCGAGGGTGAAAAAGCGGTCTTTCCCTGCTATGCTTCGGAACTTAAAGGGAAATACCTCGATACTGATACTGACATTGAGAATAACTCCGAGCTTGTCGGCTGCGATATCTCAAAACAGATATTCGAATTGCGGTTCCCCAACCTCACTTACAGGCACATAAACATGTGTCCTCTTAAGGCGGAGCTGTATATGCCCACGAAGCCTTTCATCACAAGATGCTGCCAGAGCAAGAAATCAGGCATGGTGAACATAAACGGCATAGATGGCGCAGTGGTGCACTGGGGGGCGTCCGAGTATGATATCGTGGATGCGATAAGGATGCTGGTGAAGGTTTTGAAAGGTAACAATCACTCAGCCCTTAAAGAGTAAAACTCCATTTCTCCACTGGATGTTTCATACTTTTTTCTTAATGTTAGAGATTCCGGGTTTGGTTTACTTGTATTGATCGAGCCGCCCTTTTCCATAATAGTGTACATCTGCTTCTCAGTATCGCCTGTTTTAAGGATTCCCATCTCCTTTACTGAGTAATTGTTAGCAACATATTCCCATATTTCCGGGTTCTTCCTTAAATTAAAAACCCCTGATTCGTCATAAACAAAAATCCATTTAATATGTCTTTCATCCTCTCCTGCCCTGAAGCTTTCCAATGTATCGGGCAGGAAAGCCCCGTACCTGTCCGCGTTCCACAGCATGCCAGCGGTCTGAGCATGCCCGGCTATGTACACCCGGTCATCTTTATTCGAGAGTTCATTTATGGAATCACCCGCAACATCCAGCCCGAAGAAAATCCTGTCGTAGTGTTGATCTATGCTCTCTTTAACTGCGGGAACGGATAACAGTATGAGCCCGATGATAACCAGGTATTTTATACTCTTAGAACTGACTATTTTTGTCTCTGATATTTGATAAAGGGTATAAGCGCCTGCCAGGGAGATCAGCAGAAGGAAGGGCATCTGGTAGTAGCTGTGCTGGCGGATGTAATCCGATAAGATCATGGAGTATGGAACTGCCATGAGAGCGCATCCTGCGCAGAACCTGCTGAACGGTTTCTTTATCTCCCGCAAACAAAGTAAAAGCCCGATGAACGCCAGTCCCAGATAAAACATCGTAAAATTGGACACCAGGAATCCACTGATAGCCCCATAATAATTGTTCCAGTAAGCGGCGGAAAATATTTCAAACGGATGGACCCTTTCGTAGGTAAAGAGCGTACCGCCGCCTACATTCGTGATTTTCGAGATGAGCGCCCATAAAAATAGCGGGGACAGGCAAGTGACAATAAGGGGGATTTGCCCCACCAGTTTCTTCCTGTGATCTTTGTTTCTTAATTTCTCGAAGGGAAAAACAAAGAGGAGAGGTATAGCAAAAATCATAAAAGTGTATTTGAACAAAGCCCCCATGCTCAGGGATATTAGCGACACTGCTAAGTATTTTGATGCAAAATCTCCTGTCCATTTCAAATAGTAGTATATGGACAGCGCTATGAAAAACAAAGCCGGGGATTCCGGCTGGATGTTCCTTCCGAAAAATACAGCTAACGGCATGATGGTCATAAGAAAAGCAGCGTACATGGAAAGCTCTTTTTTCCCGGTAAGCTCATAACATATGTAATATGTCAGCGGTATGATCCCCAGGGAAAATAATACTATTATCAGCCTTCCGATCCATACATGGATGCCCAGTACTTTCCATCCTGCAAGTATCAGCCAGGGTAAAACCGGAAGCTGAGAGTATTCCTCAAAATAACCCGGGCTGTCAGGAGAATCCATTCCAAACCATGCGACCCTGCGGTGCAGGTAGTCACCGTGGAAATAGAATTCTCTTGCCTCGGAGAGATATTCAGTTTCTTTCATGTTGTGATAGCCGACCGGGGGGAAATCAAGGTTGTGAACCCGCAGCGATAGGCCGATTAAAATCAGAACCAAGAGCAGCCATTTTTCTTTACCAGGAGACATTTAAGTATTTTACCTCACGTTGGTTTCTTATATTTTATAATATTAAAAGGTTTACTAAAAATTGAAAAATCAACCCGAGCCAACGGTAAAGTGTAAGCAATGAATAATAAGCAAAAACCTAATAAGCATTAAATGTATATTGTCTTAAATACCTATTAAAGAGGTATAAAAGATGTATATCAAAAAAACCATAACTCTTCCAAAAGAACTGGAAAAAGACGTAGAGAAGTACCTGATAGGCAGGCATTATTCGAATCTTTCTGAGGTCATAAGGGATGGTATAAGGAGGATTCTAAAAGAGTATGGGAAGAAAGAGTCCATAGATGAGGCTGCTGAGCTTTATAGAGAGGATAGAATAACCATAAGGCAAGCAGCAGACCTTGTGGGGCTTACCCTGAGAGAAACACTGGACGAATTTGGAAAGAGAGGTGTATATATCCGGTACGGTAAAGAAGAGCTTGCTAAGGATATAGTTTAAAATATAGTGAGTGAGTATAATGAAAATAGCAGTTGTTCCCGGTGACGGCATAGGAAAGGAAGTCGTACCCGCCGCCCTTACCGTACTTGATGCTTTTGGTCTTGACGTCGAAAAAATACCTCTTGAAATAGGTTATGGAAAATGGGAGCGTACGGGAAGCGCGCTCACGGATGATGATATGGACATCATTAAAGGATGTGATTGCGTGCTGTTCGGAGCCATCACCACCCCGCCTGACCCGAATTACAAGAGTGTGCTGGTCCGCTTGCGAAAAGAGCTTGATCTGTATGCTAACATCCGCCCGTTCTCACCGCTGAAAACCGTAAAATTACCATGCGCTAAAAAATTCGACTTCGTTATCGTCAGGGAGAATACCGAGGGCATGTACTCAGGTGTGGAGGAACTCCATGAAGACGGGGCGTACACCACGAGAGTCTTAACCCGGAAAGGCTGCGAGAGGATAGCGGAGCGCGCCTGCACCCTGGCAAAGACCCGCAAAAAGAATATAACGATCGTGCATAAGGCTAACGTGTTAAAGTCAGACTCCTTTTTCAGAGATGTCTGTACGGGCGTTGCAAAGAGAAACGGCATAACATACAATGAAATGCTCGTGGACGCCATGGCGTACGACCTCATCCTGCGCCCTGAGAAGTACGACGTGATGGTGACCACCAACCTCTTCGGGGATATCCTCAGCGACGAAGCCGCTGCCGTAGCAGGCGGGCTTGGTCTTTGCCCGAGCGCGAACACAGGCGACCGGTATGCGCTTTTTGAGCCCATCCACGGCAGCGCCCCGGATATTGCAGGAAAAGGCATAGCAAATCCGATAGCTGCTATACT